>CAZNSB010000148.1:0-3303 GCA_964575155.1 uncultured Planctomycetaceae bacterium
ATGCCGGCCACGGTCATCCGCGGGTCCAGGCTGCCGTAGGGGTCCTGGAAGATCATCTGCATGTGCCGCCGCAGCAGGCGAAGCGCCCCCGGGGGCATGCCGAACAGCGCCTGCCCGTCGAAGAACACCTCCCCGCTCGTCGCCGGGATCAGCCCAAGCATCGTCCGCCCCACGGTGGTCTTCCCCGAGCCGCTCTCGCCGACCAGCGCCAGCGTCGTGCCGGCGGGAATGGCAAAGGACACGCCGTCGACGGCCCGGACGTACCGGCGGGCGAACCATCTGCCGCGAACCGGGAAGTACGTCCGCAGGTCGCGGACGTCGACCAGCGGGGTGTCCGCTTCACCGACCATGTTCTTCTCTCCGATACGGCAGGGGCGCGGCGGCGGGGTCCGTGGCGGCGGCGGCCTCGTACCCGCAGCAGGCCCAGCAGGCGACCCAGTGCTTCTCGGCGACCTCGCGGAGGTCGGGCTCGTGCGTTCGGCATCGCGGCAGCTCCAGGCCGACGGGACAGCGCGGGTGGAACTTGCAGCCTGGGGGGAACGCCAGCGGGTCGGGCACGTTGCCCGGGATCGTCGCCAGCCGGTCACGCTTCTGGCCCAGCCGGGGAATCGACCGGAACAGCCCCTGCGTGTACGGGTGCAGCGGGCGGGCGAAGAGCGTGCCGACGTCGGCGACCTCGGCCAGCTTGGAGGCGTACATGACGGCCACCACGTCGGCGGTCTCGGCGACCACGGCCAGGTCGTGGGTGATCAGCAGGATGCTGAGCCCCCTGTCGGCCTGGATCTGCCGGAGCAGGTCGAGGATCTGGGCCTGGATGGTCACGTCGAGCGCGGTGGTGGGCTCGTCGGCGATGAGCAGCTCGGGGTTGCAGCTCAGGGCCATGGCCATCATGGCCCGCTGGCGCATCCCCCCGGAGAGCTGGTGGGGGTATTCGCTCATCCGCTGGGCGGGGTCGGGGATGCCCACCTGCGCGAGCATCTCCACCGCCAGCAGCCGGCGCTGCCGGGCCGGCAGCTTCTGATGCAGGGCGATGGCCTCGACGATCTGGCTGCCGACGCTGAAGACGGGGTTGAGGGAGGTCATGGGCTCCTGGAAGATCATGGCGATCTGCCCGCCGCGGACGTCGCGCATCTGCTTCTCGGGCAGGCCCAGCAGGGGCCGGCCTTCCAGGAGGATCTCCCCGCCGACGATCTTTCCGGGCGGGTCCGGCACGAGGCGCATGATCGACAGGGCGGTGACGGACTTCCCGCACCCGCTCTCCCCGACGAGGGCGAAGGTCTGCCTCCGGCCGATGGCAAGGCCGACGCCGTCGACGGCCTTGACCACGCCGTCGGCGGTGAAGAAGTGCGTCCGGAGGTCGCGGACGGTCAGGATGGCGCCGTTGTCATTCATGCGGTTCGCAGCCTCGGGTCAAAGGCGTCGCGCAGCCGGTCGCCGAAGATATTCAGCGCCAGGACGAGGAAGAACATGGCCGCCCCGGCGGCGGTGATCTGCCACCAGCGTCCGACGACCAGCCCCATCTGCGCCTCGGAGATCATCTGCCCCCAGCTCGGGGCGCCGGGGATGCCCAGGCCGAGGTAGTTGAGGGTGACCTCGGCGGCGACGGCGCCGACGAAGGCGAGGGAGAAATTGATGATGCCGATGTGCATGACATTGGGCAGGATGTGCCGCAGCAGGATGGCAAATCCCCTGCGTCCGGTGGCGCGGGCGGCGAGGACGTAGTCGAGCTCTCGGGTCTTGAGGGTCTCCGCCCGGACGAGGCGGCAGGTGCCGATCCACGCGGTGATCGACAGGGCCAGCACCAGCCCGCCCATGCCGCTGAAGTCGACCTCGAAGGGGGTCTCCTTGAAGAGGACGATGCCCTTGAAGGCGGTCTTGATGGCGATGACGCGGATGAGCCCCGGCACGGCGGCCAGCGTCGTGAACAGCCAGACGATCACGTCGTCGATCCGCCCGCCGTAGTACCCGGCGACGGCGCCCAGCAGCATGCCCAGCGGAATGGCGAAGACGTTGGACAGCAGGCCGACGGTCATGGAGGTCTTGGCGCCAAGGACGGCCTTTTCGAGGACGGAGCGTCCGAACTCGTCGGTGCCCATCCAGAACTCCCCGGACGGGGGCTCGTGGATGCGGTCGTAGTTGACGCGTTCGGTCCAGTCGGGCAGCACCCACCCGGCGGCGACGGCCAGGACGGCGTAGAGGACGATGACGCCCAGGCACATCATGGCGGGGATGTCGCGCCCGATCCGCCGGGCGGCGTCGGCCCAGAGGCTCCGCCCGGTGCGGGGCTCGACGTCGTCGGGTCGGGTTGTCTGGGCCTGGGGCACGCTCGGTTACCTCAGTCGGATGCGCGGGTCGAAGACCGCGTACAGCACGTCGGTGATCAGCAGCCCGACGATGTAGATCGCCGCGGTCAGGAACGTCAGCCCGGCGATGATGGGCACGTCGCCGCTGTAGACGCTGGAGAGCATCAGGTCGCCCAGCCCGGGGACGCTGAAGAACCGCTCCAGCAGCAGGGAGCCCATGATCAGGAAGGGGATGCTCACGACCAGCGAGGTCAGGATCGGGAGCATGCAGTTGCGGAGGACGTGCTTGAAGAGGATCCCCGCCAGGGGCACGCCCTTGGCGCGGGCGGTGCGGACGTAGTCTCGGTTGACCTCGTCGAGGATCACCGTCCGGTAGAAGCGCACGTTCCCGCCCAGCCCCACGACCACGGCAATGCCGACGGGCACGAAGATGTTCATCCGGTTGTGCAGCCCCCAGGCGTGGCTGGGGGCGATCTCGAAGATCAGCCACTGCCCCACCAGCATGTACACCAGGTACGGAATGCACATGCCCAGCACGCACACGAACACGCCCGCCTTGTCGATCAGGTGGCCGCGGTGGTACGCCACGATCGAGGCCACGAACATCGCCAGGAACCATCCCATGGCCATGGCCGGCACGGTGATGGCCAGGGAGTACTTGGCCCGCTTGAGGATGATGTCCTGGAGCAGCTCGTTGGTCTTGTAGCTTCGGCCCTGAAAGGTGACGCTGTGCCAGAGGTGCCAGAAGAACTGCGTGTTGAACAGGTTCGCCCCCCAGGAAACCCGCGAGATGCCCGCCTCCAGCCGGTCGCGGTTGTCCGGATGCTCCCGGATCAGGCGGATCAGGTCGCCGCAGGTGGCCCGGGCCGACGGCCCGGCGTCCTTGGGATCGCCGGAGGCCAGGCCGGAGAGGTCCACCGTCAACTCGGACCCGTCGCGGAAGTGGAACACCACCGCCGGCTTGACCGCCGGGGCGGTGACCGGGGCGGTGGCCGGAGCA
>CAZNSB010000148.1:3403-10994 GCA_964575155.1 uncultured Planctomycetaceae bacterium
GTCGCCGGGGCCGTCGCCGGGGCCGTCGCCGGAGCAGTCGCCGGGGCCGTCGCCGGGGCCGTCGCCGGAGCAGTCGCCGGGGCCGTCGCCGAAGCGGTGGGCTCGGGCGCCTCCTTCGGCGGCTTCTTCTCCTGGTCGATCCACGGGTCGCCCTCGGTGAGCTTCCGCAGCGGGGTGTCCTCGCCCATGAGCTGCGTTCCGAGGCTGACGATTCGCCCCGCGCCCCCACCGGCATCCTCGGGCTCCAGGACGAGGGCGGAGACGACCTTGGAGCCCTCGGCGTCATCGACGGAAAACGGCTTCTCGCCGGCGGTGCGATCGGTGAAGACCAGGTGGCGGCGGAAGTTGAGAACCAGCGGCAGGTCTAGCTGGTGCTTCCGCAGCCAGGTCACCCGCGCCTCCTTGCCCAGCTTGGGGTTGACGAACTCGAAGGTCACGTCCCCCATCACCAGCCGGAACAGCACGAACGTCAGCAGCATCACTCCCAGCAGAGTGAAGACCGCCTGCACGAGCCGTCGGAGGACGAAGGGGGCCATGGCCGGCTATTTCTCCTTGCCCCCGAGCCGGTGGCGCAGCTCGGTGTCGATCCTTCGATACTTGGCGTAGCCGTAGCCAATGGGGTGCGGCTTGAAGTTCTTGACCCAGTCGTAGATCAGCACGTAGCTCTCCGGCTCGGTCAGCAGCAGCACGGGGACGTCCTCGCTGATCATGTTGATCATCTTGGCGTACAGGCCGGTGCGCTCGAGCGTGTCCTGCATGACGCGGACCCGCTCGTATAGCCGGTCGAAGTCGGGGTTGGAGTAATTGGAGTTGTTGGTCTGCTTGGCGATGTTCGGCCCGTAGAAGAGCTGGAGGAAGTTCTCGGCGTCGGGGTAGTCGGCGTGCCAGCCCATAGTGTACATCTGGCACTGCTTGTTGTGGACCTTCTCCTGGAGCTTGGACCAGTCGTTCAGGTTGTACCGCAGGCGGATGCCGATCTTGGCGAACTGCTGCTTGAAGAACTCCGCCCGCTTGGCCGTCTCCGGGTCGGTCCCGCCCAGGTCGATCGTCAGCTCGGGGATCCGACCCTTCGCCAGCAGGCCCTTGGCGGCCAGCTCCTTCCGGGCGTCGGCGACCTTCCTCTTGGCCAGTTCCAGGTCGTACTTGTAGTAGAGCCCGCCCCCGGCCTCTTTCCACCCCTTGAAGGTGCTGGGCACGCAGCTCACCGCCCGTTTTCCGCGGTTGTTGAACAGCACCTTCAGATACGCCTCGACGTTGAAACCCGCGCACAACGCCTGCCGCAGCGACTTGCTGGCCCCGATGATCGGGTCCTCCATGTTGAAGACAATCCAGTACACCACCGGGGGCCAGTATGACTTGAGATAGATGCGGCGCTTCTTCCATCTTTCGGTGAGCGTCTTGTCGGGATTGACGACGCTCTTGAAGACGTCCGACGAGATGCCGCTGGTGTCGCGCTGGCGCGTCAGGAACAGCTTCCACGCCGAGGAGGTCTCGTGCACGAAGTCGTACTGGATCACGTCCACGAAGGGCACCTTCTTGCCGGCGTCGGCCAGCAGCCCGGCTTCGCCGTCGCCGGGGGCGCCCTCGGAGGGATAATACTCTTCGCGGAAGTCCGGGTTGCGCTCGAGGACGATCTTGCTCTTTCGCTCGAAGACGGTCCACATGTACGGCCCGGTGCCGACGACCTGCTCGGCCTCGCGGAACTCGGTGGTGCACTTTTCGGGCGGGACGGGGCGGCGCCCGCCCTTGCCGTCGTCTTCGGTCCCCAGCCAGTACTCCACCGCCTCGCGCGGGATGGGCGCGTACACGTGCATGGCCAGGACGTACAGGAACTGGGGAAACGGCTCGGTGAGCTGGAACCGGAGGGTATGCTCGTCGAGGGCCCCGACGCCCTCCACGGGCAGGTCGTAGCGGGTGAAGTCGCCGATCTTGTAGGACCGGGACTTCTTGCGGAACTCCTTGAGCCCCTTGATGCGGGTGGCGAAGGCCCACGCCAGCCCGGTGTTGACGTGGTAGTCGGCCACCCGCTTGAAGGCCAAGACGAAGTCGCCGGCGGTGACGGTCCGCGTCTTGAAGGTCCCGTCGGGGTTCTTCCCGAAGCAGGGGTTGCGGAAATACTTCACGCCCTTCTTGAGCTTGATGGTGTACGTGAGCCCGTCCTTGGAAACCTTCGGCATCTCCGCCGCCAGTTGCGGAACGACCCACGAATGGACCGGTCGCTTGAGAAAGTGATAGGTGTACAGCCCCTCGTAGACGTTGCCCTGGATGCCCGAGCTGGTGGTGTCGCCGCAGGTGGCCGGGTCCAGCGACCGGACCGCCGCCCCGTACAGGTCATAGCGGACGACCCGCCCGGCGTATTGGTCCTTCCGCTGCCTCGGCAGCACGAAGACGGGAAAGGCCGTCAGCAGAACCACCCCGATCACGGCCGCAATGTAGAACCACTTCATGGCGAGTTCTCAGCATACCTTGCCACGGGTGTGAAATGAAGCCCCTCTCGAGCGCTGGCGCCTCTTTGGCCGGCGGGGCGGAGGACGCCGCCTGGGGGCGGACCCCCCGGCTCAGCCCTTGGCCGGCGCCGTCGCCGGGGCGGTGGCCGGGGCCGTCGCCGGCCTGCTGGCCGGAGGAGGCGGTGGTGGCGGCGCAAACCGCACCTTGACGCCCCACTTCTCCCCAAGAAGCTGCTTCCAGTAGTCGTTCACCGCCAGCCGGACCTTCGCCGCCTTGATGTCCATCGTGTCCCGCCGGTTGGCCAGGGCGGCGTTCACCGGCTTGCGGTCCGAGCCGGTGATCGCCACCAACTGCTGCTCGACGCGAATCAGCAGCTCCACCAGCGCCTCGCCGGCCGGACCCGTCTGGTTCGAGCCCTTCGTGAACGCCCGCGAGGCGGCGTCCATCGCGTCGATCAGGAGCTGGAGGGCAAACTTCTTCTCGGCGGGGGTGCCCCCGCGGAGGAAGCTGACGGCCTTGCGGTAGGCCTCGACCATCTCCGGGCGGGCGCCGTGGACATCCCGGCACCGGGCCAGCCAGACCTTGTCCAGGATCCCTTGCAGCCTCCGCGCCTGCTTCTCCGGGGCGTCGGGCTGCCCGCTGACCGCGCGCAGCACGGCGGCGACGACAGGCCCGAAGGGCTCGGTCAGCCCCATCCTCTCCAGCGTCGTCAGCATCGTCCCGACGTACGGGTCCCCGTGCGACCACAGCCGGCGCTCCAGCTCCCGGTACCCCCTCGCCGCCCAGTACCGCACGCCGGGATTCTCGTGCCGGGCCATCGCCTCCAGCGCCGGCTGGATCGTGTACAGCGGCATCTTGGCGGCCGCCATGGCCGCTTGAATCTGCCGGGACCGGCAGAGCGGACCGGCCTTCAGCGAGAACACCGCCACCAGCTTCGCCGCCGCGATCCGGGCGTACTGCACCTGGTAGTATTGAGAGGAGTGGACCGCGTAGCCCCGGACCAGCGTGTCCCGGGCCTGGGTCAGCTCCTTCGGCTCGCCGACGGTCTTGATCTTGTCGATCCAGTATTCGATGTACTGGGTGATCTTGCGGATGGCGTCGGGGCCCAGCGGACCGGCAACGGCCAGCATGTTGAGCTCCTCGACCGACGGCGGCGGCGCCAGCGTCGTCGCGGGGCGAAGAAAAAGCGACACCGCCAAGGCCGATACCAGCAAGGTACGCTTGCTCATTTCCACCAGTCCCTTTCGACACCCCGCCGCCGGCGCCGCCGCGGGCGCCGGGGCGATCCACGTACTCTAGCGCCCTGCCGCACCCCGCCGCGCATGGTAGGGCCGCGGCGACGGCGTGTCAAGCGCCGATGCCTCCCGCTCTTGACAGCCCGCAGGGCCGGCCATAGCATGGGTTCGCATGGCCCGCCGACGGACATCGAAGGCCTCGCCCGGCGGCCGACGGGCATCGATCTCTCCACTGACCGTAAAGCGGCTGAGCCTGTACCTGCGATGCCTGGACAACCTCGCCGCCCAGGGCATGGCGACCGTCTCCAGCCGGCAATTGGGCGACGCCCTCGGGCTGACCGCCGCCCAGGTTCGAAAGGACCTCGGCCAGTTCGGCCAGTTCGGCCGGCCGGGGGTCGGATACCACGTCGGCGACCTCCAGGACCGGCTGCGGGCGATCTTCGGGACCGACAAGCCCTGGAGGGTCGCCATCGTCGGCGCCGGCAGCCTGGGACGCGCCCTGCTGCGATACCGGGGCTTCCGGCGAAAGGGCTTCGCGCTGGCGGCGGCCTTCGACAGGGCGAGCGGGAAGATCGGGAGGAAGTTCGGCGGCGTGGTCGTCCAGCCGATGGCCCGGCTCGGACAGAGGATCCGGTCGGACGGCATCCGCCTGGCGGTGCTGGCCGTCCCCGCCGAGGCCGCCCAGGACGTCGCCGATCAGCTCTGCCGCGCAGGCATCAAGGGCATCCTCAACTTCGCCCCCGTCAATCTCGCCGTCCCCAAGGACGTCGCCGTCATCCCGGTGGACCTGGCCGTGCAGATCGAGCAGCTCAGCTACTTCGTCAGCTCCTCGGAGGGAAACCCCAACGCCCGGCGGGGCGGGGCGCAGGGCTAATCGTAGTTCCCCTCGCGCCGCCAGACGTCCAGCATCAGCTCGTACCGCTTCAGGTCCATGCCGGTGTAGATGCAGTTGCTGGTGGCGAAGACGTACCCCCCGCCCGGCATGCCGTGGCGGAGGGCGTACCGCGCCGACTCGACGCACTCGGCGTCGGTGCCGGTGTCCAGCAGGGCGCAGGAGACGTTCCCGATCAGGCAGACCTTCCTGCCGGCCCGGCGCTTGACCTCGGCGATGTCCACCCCGCCCTGGGGATCGAGGCTGTGGAGGGCGTGCGGGCCGGCCGAGACCAGCTTCTCCAGGATCGGCATGATGTTCCCGTCCGTGTGCTTGATGACGTAGAAGCCCATCTCGCGGTAGCCGGCGATGGCCTCCCTGAGATAGGGATAGACGAACTCGTCGAACATGGCCGGGGACAGGAAGGGATTGTCGTTGAAGCAGTAGTCGGCGCACATGCAGAAGCCGTCGACCACCCCGGACGCCGCGTAGGCCTGCGCCCGCGCTAGAGCCTCGTCCAGCCGGCGCCGGGCGGTGTCCTTGACGGCCTGGGGCTCCTCGAACAGCCGGGCGGAGAACTCGACCATGGCATCGCCGTGGGGAATCGAGTAGGTCGGGTCGCCCGGCAGGAGGACGCAGTAGGGTTGGGGGGAGATCTCCCGGAGGATCTCGACCGTGCGGATGTGCTCATCCACCCGCCGATCGCCCCACCCGGCCGGGCCGAGGAAGTAGATCGCCGACTGCTCGAACCGCTCGGCGATCTCCACGTACACCTCGGCGATGTCGCGGCGGTGGAGGCGGCGTTCGGCCTCGCTCATCTGGTCCCACTGCCCGAAGGATCGATGGCACGGATGGACCCGCCCGAAGGCCTCCATGGTCAGGTAGAACACCAGCTCGAAGTGCGGCACCCGCCCGGGGGGCTGGCGGCCCTCCAGGGCCGTGATGAACTTCTCCCGCGGCGTCATTGGCACCATTAGAACGCCCCGCCGCCCCCGGCACAACGTTCCGGCGCCTCCGCCGGCCCGTCGCGATCGCGAGCGGCGCGCTGTCGGCCAGGAGGGTGCGGTACTTCTCGACCATCTGTTCGACGAACGTCGCCACGGGTGCTCCGTCCAGCCCTGCGTAGCCTCGGCGAAGCAGGGGCGGCCCAAAGAAAAAGCCCCACCTCCATCCCGACGAATCGGGAAAGGTGGGGCCTTCATCTTCGCTTGCCTCGCCGTAGCCCTGCGTAGCGTTCGCGAAGCAGGGGCGAAGGCGGGCCTCCGAAGGCTTCCCGATGGCCATCGAGATTCCATGGGCAGTATTCGCTTGTCGCGGGCCGGCCCTGCGGCCCCGGCGCGGGCTGCTGTCAAACCATTAGCCCCCCTTGGCACCCATCAAGGGCGCGCGATAGAAGCTATTCGGAACCCGGGTTGTTTCTGAGGCAGCCGACTCAGGCCACGAGGAAGCCTACACGAGGGACCACCCGTTGACCGGACCTCTCCGGTACAGCTATGATCGCCCTTGCCGGCCCGAGGCCGCGGCCCAGAGATGGGCATATCACACGTGTGCAATGCAATAGAAGAAGCTCCGAGGTGGCGCAGAGAGCACCCGTGCCCGAGCTGAAGACGAGAACGGAACATGAGTATTCTAGTCACATGTGAATGTGGCAAGAAGTACCGGGTCAAAGATGCTCTTGCGGGAAAGAGGATCAGGTGCCCTTCCTGCGAAGCGGCTATCACGGTTCCCAAGGACACTGAGCCCATCCCTGCCCCCGAGGGCGCTCACCTATTGGCCGAAGCATTGGAGGGGGACAGCCAAGCGACCTCGGCCAAGACGCGCCGCTGCATGTCGTGTGGCGCTCCGGTCGCCTTGGACGCCGAGTCCTGTGAAAGCTGTGGGGCGATTCTGCAGTGGACCAAGACCTCACTGACAGAGGGGGGGCCGCAGGCCCAAGCGAGAATATCGACCGCCCGGCACGGCGGCATGGTGGGCGAAACATGCTTCTTCTGCAAGGAGCGCCCAGCGGAAGCCAAGGAAGCTTGCCTGAGGTCGATGCATTTCATTTTGAATGTGGAACGCCGCATAACCGGCAAGACTGTGACGTATCTCAAGGAAGAGGTCCAAGTGCCGCGATGCAGGCGGTGCGCGACTTGGCACAGAAGGTATCGGGGCGCCACCTTAATCGGGGGCCTAGCCGGGTTCGTTTCCGGGGCGATCCTTGGCCTCATCATGGCCGGGAGCCGGCAGGACCGTTCTTTTCACTGGGGCGTGTGGGTGGCTGCCGCAGTGGCGACGGGCGTGCTTGTCACGCCCCTGGGTGCCCTGGCTGGGTATCTGGGCACGCGACCCTTCATGCCAGGAGATATCCGACCCTTTCGATATAGTAAGGAGTTCCATAGGTACCGAGAGCTGCGCTCGCGAGGGTGGAAATGGGGCGGGGAACCCGCTGTCTCGTCTACGCACCGAGAGACCGCAATCGAGTGCGATGACGAACTCGCGGCACTGATGTTCCCGGACAAATTGCGCCAGGCTCGCGGCCGGTAGTTCATACCGAGGAATGAGGCTCCGTGGCCCCGAGAGCTCGGGACCGGAAACACTCGTGGCGAAAGGGCTTCCCTGGGCAGATCGACATCAGATGATCGCCGCAGCTCCTTTACGAGTCGCCGGAAACCCATCCCCGACGGGGACCTGGGCCAATCTCCTGTAATGGCCTTTGATGCCCGACAACCGCGAAGCGGGCCCGCCACCCCATCACGTGAACGGCCGTCACTTCTGAAGCCGGTTCTCGTACGCCCTGTCCACCCGGAACTCCCCGCAGTTCAGGCACTTCGTCCGTCGCCGCACGATGTGCGTGAAGGGGTGGCCGTTGTGCTCGCCACGAAACACCCGTTCGGTCTTGTCGTAGTAGTCGCCGCAGCGCGTACTCCCGCAGCGTCGGCAGCGGGACGGCTCGACCGTGATCACGTCGGCGTCGGCATTCGTCGAGCCCTTCGACCTGCCCGGCCGTGAGGATCTCCTCCTCGGCCTGCTCCACGACCGGCTCGTTCTGGTACTC
>CAZNSB010000149.1:0-10991 GCA_964575155.1 uncultured Planctomycetaceae bacterium
GGTCGCTGCTGGGCACCGGCGCCGGCGAGTTGATCCCCACGCCGCAGATGCTGGCGCTGACGGGAGCCACGGCCGGGGGGATGGGGCTGTGGGTGGGCGCGCTGTTTCCCGCGGGGGCGGCCCTGGCCGGCGGCGTCTTCAAGACGCCCCGCCGGAGCATCGGCGTCTTCTTCCTGACCGAGGCGGTGGGCACGCTGGCCGGCGGGGCGGCCTTCACCTTCTGGTGGGTCGAGCGGGTGGACCCGTTCACCCTCTCGGCGGCGCTGTCGGCGGCGGTGCTGCTGGCGGTCGCCGGGGCGGTCGTGGCCTCTCGGCGGCGGCGCCGGCGCTGGGGGGACCTGGCCTGGGGGCTCCTGCCCGCCGTCGCCGCCGGGATGCTGCTGGGGGCGATCCACCGCCGCCTGCCCCAAGCCAACGAGAGGGCCAGCCAGCGGCGCCGGTGGGTCGACCTCGCCGGCGGCGGAAAGCACGTCGCCGGGCGCGAGTCGCGCTTCGGGCGGATCGACCTGGGCGAGCTCGCCGGGCAGTGGACCCTGTTCGTGAACTGCCGGCCGGTGGCGACCTTCCCCAACCGCCAGGCCCTCGCGCCCTACGTCCACCTGGCCGCCGCCGAGTGCCCCCGACTGCGGCGGGTGCTCCTGATCGGATCGGGCACGGGGGAGCTGGCCGCCGAACTGGCGCGGTACCCCGGCGCCGAGGTCGAGGCCGTCGAGCTGGACGAGAAGGTCCACGCGGTCCTCGCCGATCACGTCCGGCCGGTGCCGCGGAAGCCCACGCACTTCGCCGACGGGCGGCACCACCTCAAGGCCGCTCCCCACGAGTACGACCTGATCCTGCTGGCCGTCGGCGACCCCGCCTCCATCGCCGCCGGACGCTTCTACACCCGCGAGTTCTTCCGCGAGGCGTCCCGTCGGCTGACGGCGACGGGGGTGCTGGCCTTTTCCCTCGCCGGGCCCGCCGGGAAGATCTCCCCCGAACTCACCGACTACCTCGGCTCGGTCTACCGGGCCGCCCAAGACGTCTTCCACCACGTGCTCTGGACCTGGTCCGACCCCGTCTTCGCCTTCGCCGCCAACCGCCCCGGCGTGCTCACCCCCGATCCCGCCAAGCTCGCCGACCGGTACCGGCGGCACGGGGGGCCGGAGGACTTCGACCCGGAGTACTTCCTCGGCTGGCAGGAGGACCTCCTCCAGCCGAGGAGGCTCCGCGCCCTCGCCGCGGCCCTCGAGGCCACCCCTTCGGCCCGGGCCAACACCGACGCCCGCCCCATCGCCATGTTCCTCCACCTCAAACGCCAGGAGGCCATGCTGCTTTCTCTTCAGGCCGGGCCCGCCGGGCAAAAGCGCCGGTCCCTCCTGGCGGCCCTGGGGAAGGTCCGCCTGCGGCACGCCCTCCTGGCGGTTGCGGCGATCGCCGCGGCGGGCTGCGTTGCGGCCGCCCTCGCCCGGCGGAGGCGCCGCCCGGGGGAGGTGGGTCGGGGGCCGCTGCTGTTCTCGCTGGCGACGACCGGGCTGGCGGGGATCGGGCTGGAGATCGTGCTGCTGTCGGCCTTCCAGAACCTCTACGGGTACGTCTATTCCCACGTCGCCCTGATCGTGGCGACGTACATGGCCGGGGTGGCGGCGGGGTCCCTGACGCAGTCGGGCAGGGGCTCTCCCCCGCCGCAGCGGGCGTGGCGGAGGCTGCTGAGGCTCGACGCCGTGCTGTGCGTGGGCTGTCTGGCCGCCCCGGGCCTCCTGACGCTGCTGGGGCGGATGCCCGCGGGCCCGGCCGCCCTCGCCGCCACCGAGGCCATCATCCTCGCCATGGTCGCCGCCGCCGGGTTCGCCGGAGGCCTCGCCCTGCCCCTGGCCGCCGGGCTGTACTCCCCCGCCGGAAGCGAGGCCCGGACCGGCCCCGTCGCCGGCGCCGTCGACGCCGCCGACTGCCTCGGCGGGGCCGTCGGCGCCATCGCCTGCGGACTCCTGCTGCTGCCCCTGATGGGCTGGACCGCCGCCTGCGGGCTCCTCGCCCTGCTCAAGCTCGCCGCCCTCGCCGCCCTCCTGATCTCCCGCCCGGGGGCCGCGCCCGCTTCGTAGCCTGTCAGCCTTGAAATCGCGGGTGCCACGGCTGCGTCGTGTGCAGCCGTGCCCCGGTTGGGTTTCCACGGCGGCAAACCACGTGGCGTGCCGGCCGCCGTCACTTGCCGGCGCCGAGCGCCTTCTCGATGAGCTTGTCGGCCCGTTGGTTGACGTAGAACTCGATCCAGGTGTAGCCGGCGTGGCGGTCGGCGGGGGAGGCGCCGGGGGGGACGAGCCGGGTGGCGTCGGCGGGGTCGGCGGGGTCGAGCTTGTGGGCCCGCTCCCAGGCGTCGGGCATGCCGTCGTTGTCGGTGTCGGCCGGCGGCCTGGCGGGCCTCAGCCCGGCCAGCAGCCCCCCGGGCGGGTCGTGCCGGCTCCAGGAGCCCTTGCCGGTGCGGGCCTCCTCGACGGTCCGCCTGCTGACGGCGTCGCGGGGCAGGCACCCGGCGTGGGCCAGCACGAGCCTGTAGGCCTCCCCGGCGGTGTGGGTCGTCACCGGCGGGGCGGGGAAGGGCTTTCCGGCCCGGACGGGGTAGTGGGAGAAGACCCCCTTTTTCAGCGGGTGCTTCCAGGGGTCGGCCGCGCCGGGCGCCCAGGTGAAGTGGTTTCCGGCGGCGTATATCTCCTCGGCGGCCGAGGCGCTGATGGCGGCGAATCTGAGGTCCCTGCCGGTCTTGGGGGCGTTGGGGCCGGGCTTGAAGTAGTTGGCGACGACGTTGGCGCGGAAGCCCTTCCCCGGCCGGCGTTGGTTCATTCGGGCGGGGTGCCAGTAGAGGCCGGTCCGCATGTTGTAGACGACGTTGTTGCGGTGGTCCATGACCTCCAGCCCGCACAGGGGCGCCCGCCGCTTGTGATGGGCGAAGAGGTTGTGGTGGACGGTCGCGTTTCGCCCGGCGTAGCCCATGATCATGCCGAAGTTGTGGACGCCCTTGGTGTGCCCGGCGGTGTCGGACTCCTCGATCGCGCACCACTGGACGGTGATCTCGCGCGAGCTGCACAGGTCCATGTTCTCGTCCGACCCCCACGAGCAGGAGACGTGGTCCACGATCAGCCGGTCGATGTCCGTCAGTTGCAGGCAGTCGCCGCCGGCCCATCTCCTTCCCGCCGGCCTGGGGCGGACCCGAAGGAAGCGGATCACCACGTCGTGGAGGCTGGGCTTGATGCGGTAGGGGTTCTTCAGCATGCCCTCGATGGTCACGCCGGCGCCGGGTGCGGTCTGCCCGGCGATGGTGATGTTGGGGTGCGTGATCGCCACGTCGCCCCGGATGACGCCGCTGACCTGGAAGACGACGATCCGGCGCCCGGCCGCTTCGCAGGCGGCCTGGAGGCTGCCCGGGCCCTTGGCGTTGAGGTTGGTGACCTTGATGACCTTCCCCCCGCGCCCGCCGACGGCGGCGGCGCCGAAGCCCTCCGCGCCCGGAAAGGCCGGCAAGGGCTTCTCGCCGGCGCCGGCGCCCCTCAGCGCCGCCAACGCCGCGAGGACGCAGCACAGCCTCGTCAGTGTTTCTCGGCGCACGCCTTGGACACCTCCGCTGCGAGTTCGAAAAGCTCCCGCGTGCTCGCCGCCCAGCCCTGCCGGCCGAGGGAACGACCCAGCGGGGCCATGCGGATCGCGTTCGTCCGCTGATCGAGCAGCGACTGGCACCGCCGGGCGAGGTCCTCGGGGATGGACCTGGCAACGATGGCCTTCTCGATGAAGACCCTCGCCTCGGCGGCCTGGACGCCCATGCGGGTGTTCTCGTACCGGACGGTGGGCACGGGCCCGTCGGGCTGCGGGCCGAACAGGTCCGGGCAGCCGTTGTAGATCTTCAACGCCCCGCCGATGGCGGCGCCGGGGTAGCGGTTGTCCACCCATCGCTTGGGGTTGGCGGAGAAGTAGTCCCCGCCGACCCGCCCGGCGCCGTTGCGGCCGAGGGCCAAGGAGCACTCCATCCAGATGAGGTAGCGCCAGGGGTCGGGGAACCCGCGCAGGTTCAGCGACGAGACCCCCGCCCGATTGAAACTCAGCGTGTACCGCCCCGGGGTGACCCGCCAGCCGTAGCGGCGCTTGGCCTTGGGGTCGGGAACATGCCCGCTCCAGACGATGGTGTTGCAGGCGACGGGGACGAGTTTCCTGCGGTCCTTGCGGTCGTAGGGCGTTCCGCCGACGGCGAAGTGCGAGTCGCGAAGCCAGGGCACGCCGGGCAGGATCCGCCGCAGCGCGGCGGCGTGCTCGGGCAGGATGCCGGGATCGGAGCCGACCGCGAGCATCATGGCGCCCTCCAGCCGGCGTGCCTTGAGCCGGTCGCGCACCGCCAGCAGGAGGGGGCGGAGCAGGGCCTCGGCCTGGGGGCGCTCGAAGTCGGGCAGGCGCATGTCCTTGTGCCGTCCGGTGGCGGTCTCCAGCACGGTCACCAGCGCCCCGCGGTAGGCCTTCTCGCGGTAGTCCGGCCCTTCCGCCGTGCGCTTGTCGCGGGGGCAGCCCAGCTCCCGTCCCCAGACGTACAGGGCGACGACCTTCAGGCGGTCGGGGCTGTGGTACTTCAGGGCGGTGTCCAGGTAGCGGTCGAGGCGGCGGAAGTCGAAGGCGTACGAGCCGTCAGGCTTCCGCAGCCAGACGACCATCGATTCAACGTTCCCCGGCTGCGTCTTGGCCAGCAGCGGGACGTTGAGCCCGATGCTGCCGGCGTCGCCGGCCAGCTCCAGCGAGCGCTCGATCATCGCCCAGTGCCGCTGCGACCACGGCGTCAGGCGGTAGTACTCGGCGAGGGAGTCGGGCGACTGGTAGATGAAGATGAGCGAGGCGTAGTCGGCGACGTCCGGCAGCGTCCAGTCGGCGACGGCCAGCTCCACCGGTACCTTCACCGCCGGGATACCCTTGGCGCGGAGGGTCAGCGTGGCGGCATACTCCCCGGCCGGGGCGTCGGCGGGAACCGTCACCGACACCCACACCGGCAGGGTCGCCCCGAGCACGGGCTCGCCGGCCAGGCCCAGTTCCCTGCGGAACTGGGCCACGCGCGGCCTGATGAACCACCCCGTCTTGAAGATGGCCGGGGTGAGCGGGGCGACGGTCGCCGGGGCGACGTGCGTCAGCAGGTCCCCCCGAGTCCCGCCGATGCCGTTGCCCCGGTCGTAGTACCGCCCCGGGTGCAGCGGGTTGGGCCGGCCGAAGAGAATGCGGACGTTGGCGGCGGGGATTTTCCCCGGCCCGGTGAATTCCCCGGCGTGGGCGGAAAGGCCCTCGATGGCGTGTCGGGAGCCCAGGGCGAGCTGCCCGGCGAAGGTGCCGTTCCGGGCGGCGGGAATCCGCACCGCCCGCAGGGGCTCGAAGCGGTTGCCGTAGTCGGTGTCTCGCACGCCGGCAAAGGGCGGGACGTTCCACACCTGGAAGCCCGGCGGCCTTTCCGCCGTGGTCGCGACATTGTCGGCGGGTGTCTCGGCCGTCAACGCCAGGCGGCACAGCCCCACCGTCGCGAAGCACAGCCCGACCTTGCGCTTGGCGCAGAGGGCGGGGTAGTCAGCGCGGTGGCTTTCGACGGCCAGCACGTTCACCCCGTCGCGCAGCCGGGCCGGGTCGATCGCGAAGGGCCCGAAGCTCTTCTCACGCAGCGCCCACTGGGGGTGGAACTGCTTGTGGCGGTGGGTGTAGTGGTGCAGCGGGCCGCCCAGCTTCCCGCCCGGCGCCCGGGCAAGGAAGGCCTCGGGGGGGTACTCGTGCACGCTGGCGGTGTCGAAGCGGACCTCCCCGGCGGGCATCGCCCCCCGGGCAACCTCCACGCCGTTGAGACAGGCCACGAACCCGCCTCGGCAGGTCAGCGTCAGGGCGAGCTTGCGGACCTTGGAGCGGTCCTCGATCCGGAACTTCCCGCGCGCGGCGACCAGGCCCACCTCCGGCACGAACTCGTCGGTGCCCCGCGCGAAGACGGCGTCCGCCCCGTAGCGGTCGGTCGGCCCGACGACGTCGCCCCCGCGGGCGGAGGCCCACGCGCGGTCGTCGAAGTCCCGCTTGCGCCAGTCCGGCGGAGGCGGGGGGGTGTTCTGGCCCGAGCACAGCGGTACGCCGCGGTTGTTCCTCGTCCCGCGCCATTTCAGCGCCGCCCGCCGGGCGGCGAGGTCGTCCGCCTCGATGCGCAGCTCCCGGGCGGCGGCCGACGACAGCTTCGGGCCAAACAGCACGTAATACTTTCGCCACAGGCACCCGGCGCTGAGCACGGTCAAGGCCGAGCCGGTGTCCTTGGCCGGGGCGGGGGCCTCGGCCCGCCCGGCCGGCGCCGAGCATATCAGGGCCACGCCCAGCGCGACGACCGCGCCGGCACGGCAAGACCCAACACCCTTCATGCGCTATCTCCGGCCCCGCGCTGGCTTGGAGGCCGGCGGGGCGGCCTTGGCGCGGATCTCGAGGATCTCTTCCCACAGCGGCTTGCGGGGCCTCTGGTAGTACGGCTTGGCCTCGCGGAGCTTGACGATCACCTTCGCCTTGGCGGGGCCCTGGTAGAGCGTCTTGCCCCTCGCGAAGACTGTCACGGGCCTGGCCATGTCCACCAGCTTGTCGGTCAGGTGCAGCTCCAGCGAGGCGATCTGCTCGTTGGCGGCGACCTCGATGCGGTTGCCCTTGCCGACGCGGACCCGGAACGTCGCCTGCATCCCGCCGGCGTCCTTGATGAGCTTCGAGTCCACCCAGAAGGCCCGCGAGTACCGCTTGTGCTCGACGAGGTGGACGACCTCCTTGGGGTACGGATCCAGCCGGTGCTTGTCGAAGAAGTCCGTCAGCAGCGTGACGTCCTGCTTGAAGGGCTTCTTCGGCGAGTGCCCGCCCGGGTAGGTCGTGTAGGTGACGGTGCAGCCGGCCTCTTTCATCAGGCCGAACAGCCGCTTGCCCGTGACCCGAAAGCTGTCGCCGTCGCCGTGCAGCAGCAGCGTGGGGGTGTGGAGGAGGTACTTGACGTTGCGGACCTTCGGCTCGCGGCGGAGGTCGTTGCACACCGGCGCGATGGCCGCGAACCAGTGCGGGTGCTGCCAGGCCTGGGCGAGCAGCTCGTGCCCGCCGCGCGAGAAGCCGGTCCCGTAGATGCGGAACGGATCGATGTTGTATCGCTTGGCGAGGCCCTTGAGGTAGTCGCGCGTCTTCGACGTCGCCGTCGTGCCCTTCCCGCCGGCGTGGACGAGGAAGTAGTCCGTCTCCTTCATCAGCGCCGGCGAGGGGTTGTCCTGATAGCTGACCACGACCGGCCAGGACTTCTCGGCGCGATAGCCCGCCGGCACGCTCAGCAGCCCGGCGCGGGCGGCCGGGGCGCCCACCAGGATCAGACAAACGGTAACTGCGATTCGCCTTGACATGGTTCAATCTGCCTTCTTTTCGGCGCCCTTCACGGCCGCGCGGCGGCGGGCCCGGAGCATCTCCTGCCGGAGCTTCCGCCGGGCGGCGCGTCGGTCGGCGGCGGCCTTCAGGCAGGCGTCCTCGCCGGCGACGGCAACGATCTCCTCGATCAGGGCGGAGGTGTCGTCCCGGGCCTTCTGGAGCACGGCGGGGTCTCGGCTCCAGGTGCGGAAGTCCCTGACGACGGAGTCGGGCACGGCCAGCAGGGCCTGGGCCCTTCGCGCCAGCTCGGCCTTGGCGGCCGCGGCGCCCTTGTGGGCCTTCAGCGCGGCCAGGCAGTCGCGCAGGAACAGCAGGCTCTCCCAGTCCTCGATGCCGTCTCGGGCCAGCTCCAGCCGGATGGAGCTGGCGGGCCTTCCGCCGGGAGCGGGGTAGAACATCATCCCCGAACAGTTCAGATCGCCCCAACTGACCGTGTGCCAGGGGATCTCCGGCCACTTTTTCCCGCCGGCGCCGCGGGTGTTTCGCTTCCACTGGTTGTAGCAGTAGAGCTCGTAGCCGTTGAAGCCGTACTTCCACGCCGTCCAGAACATGCTCCGGGCGGCGATGACCGGGCCCTCCAGCCCGCCCATGAACGAGTCCTGCATGGGGTCGCCGGTGGCGTCGTAGAAGTAGAAGTCCTCGCCGCGATCGAGGGCCCGGCGGATGGTTTGGCGCACGGCGGCGGGGTCCTGGGCGTCCTCCTCGCCGTACCCATAGACCTTGTTGCTGTTGAAGGACACGTCCCAGATGTCGATGTGCCCGATCAGCTCCGGGCGAGGCTTGCTGCCGCCGATCATGGCAGCCGACCCGGGGCAGTTCGCGTGCACCTGCCGGGCCAGCCCCCGCATCTTCGCGTAGTCGGAGGTCTCGTCGCCGATGTACACCAGCGCCAGGTGCACCGGGGCGAGCTTGCGGACCGTCTCGTACCGGGCCTTGAGGCTCTCGACGTTGCCCCGCCAGCTCCCGGCCAGGTAGATGATGTTGCAGCCGCGATGCACGCAGTAGGGGATGTCCTCGGCGTTGGGGGAGAGCTTGTCGCGGTACTGCTCGGTGGGGGCGAAGCGATGGTCGAGCAGGAAGTCGATGTAGTTGCGTCGGATCTCCGGCGTGAGCTGGCCGTAGAAGCGGCGGACCTCCTCCCAGATCATCTGCCCCATCGTCCGGAAGTTCCAGTGCTTGGGGATCGCGTAGTCCCACACGCGCGCCGTCAGCTTCAGCTTGCGCGCCGGCGCGTTTGCCGGGCGGATGCGGAGGGTCGTCTCGTACGTCCCCGCCGGCGTCTCCGGCGGGGCATACAACGTGAACCAGAACGACGCGCCGGAGCCTCGCCTCAGGTCGACCGCCCCGGCCGGCAGGAGCGGGTCCGGCAGCCAGAAGCGCTTGTTGCGCCAAAAGTCCCTCAGGCGCTTGCTCGACTGGAGCTGCACGAGGGGCTGGCGGAAGCAGCGGAGGTTCTCCGCCGCGATTCGCTTGTGCGTCTTGGCATCCACCAGGTCCGACCACTGGAACCGCAAGCCCTTCAGGTCGGCCCGGCGGGCCTTGACCCACACCTGGAAGTTCTCGTACTCCCGCCGGGCCAGGCCCAGCTCGTAGGCCGAAACGTCGCCCCCGCGGTAGCGGTACCGCGGCGATCGCTCCGAGTAGCGCCGAAGCGGGGTGAGCATGGCCGCGCGGTAGCCCGGACCCCTTCCCGCCAGGCGGATGACCAGCTTGGGCCGAAGCGCCCTGTCCTTCTCGTATTCGGCGCCGGGGATGAGGCTCCGGGCGTTGTTCTTGAAGCGCTTGTCCGGAACGGGGATGCCCACGACGCACAGCCCGTGGTTGGCCAGGTCCCCCTTCAGCCAGCCCGCCGCCGCCGGCGTGACGTCGAAGGCCACCCACCGCCCGCCCTTGGGGACGTAGTGCGGAAGCCAGGTCGGCGGCACCCAGTACTTCTGCGGGGCCGCAAAGAAGCTCTCCGAGTCCATCGCCCCTTTCGGCCGGCCGTTGTGAAAGTCGGTCGTCGTGTCGTAGCTCCCGCCGGCGTCGTCCCAGGTTCCCCCCGTGCCGCGACGGATCCAGTCCGCCCGCTCGTTCCAGTCCCTCAAGACCCGGGCGCAGATGAATTCGACGTGGGTGGTCTTGAACCCGTCGATCCTGGGGAAGAACAGCCTCAGCTCGGCCGAGTCGATCCGCTTGCCCTTCAGGGCGGGGGGCAGCTCGAACCGGATCAGCAGCCGGTTGCGCGTGCCGGCGAGCTGGAGGACGCCGTCGCGGGCGCGGTCGGCGGGCTTCCTCCCGCCGGGGTCGACGAGGGTGGTGTCGCGGCAGCCGGCATATCCGGCGGGCGAGACGCCCTGCTGAAGGACCACCTCCTCGCACCGCGCGTCCCCGCCGGGCGCCGCCAGAAGGAGGCAGGCCACAAGAATCAACCCGAGACGCTGCGTTGGTCGCGCGCTTGGGGCCGACCGGTCCATCGTCTTGCCTTTCTCGATGCGTGCGGTAGGTATAACCCCCCGCGGGGGCCC
Organism: uncultured Planctomycetaceae bacterium; assembly: GCA_964575155.1. Classification (GTDB taxonomy): domain Bacteria; phylum Planctomycetota; class Phycisphaerae; order SM23-33; family SM23-33; genus CAZNSB01. The sequence goes on from CAZNSB010000149.1 coordinate 9,906, forward strand.
CGGACACGCCGGAAATGCCTCCGGCGGGCTTGATGCGCCCCCCGGCGCCCGGTTACGCTACCCGCCGCCACAGCGCCGCCGCGCCGGAAGAGGAGCCGCCGCAAATGCCCGAACTGCGAGCCGGGGCCGCTCGCGCCGACATGACCCCCCCCGTGGGCACCCCCCTGGCGGGGTTCTGGTCGCCCCGACCGGCCGAGGGGATCGACACCCCCCTCGCCGCCCATGCCCTGGTCCTCGACGACGGGGCGGCCCGCCTGGCGCTCGTGGGGGTGGACCTGATCGCGCTTCCCCGTGCCCACGCCGACGAGGCCAAGCGCAGGATTCACCACGCCACCGGCATCGCGCCCGGGAACGTCCTGATCTCCTGCTCCCACACCCACGAGGGGCCGTACCCCTGCCCGCTGCTGGGCAGGGAGACCGGGGCGGACCCGGCCTACATGGGGAAGGTCCTCGACGCCGTCGTCGCCGCGGCGGCGCAGGCGGCCGGGGATACCGCCCCGGCCGAGGTCGGCTTCGGCTCCACGCGCGTCGCGGGCCTGTGCGAGAACCGCCGGCGCCTCAAGGCCGGCGGCGACGTCTGGAACCGCTGGATGCTCCCGCCCGGCGTCGACGCCCCCCCCGCCGGGCCGGTGGACGAGGAGCTGGGGGCCCTGGCCGTCCGAACCACCTCCGGCGAGCCCCTGGGGCTGCTGTGGAACTTCACGCTGCACGCCCACGCCTTCGCCGCCGATCGGGTCTCCGCCGACTACCCCTACTACGTCTGGCGGAGGCTCACCGAGGACCTCGGCGAGTTCGTCTCGGTCTTCACCGCCGGGGCGTGCGGGGACATCAACCGCCGCCTGGACGTCCGGGGCGTGGACGATCCACTTGCCTGCGTCGCCCGGGGCACCAGCATCTTTCTGGAAAACCTCAACGAGTGGAAGGACACGATGGAGTCGGGGGAGGACCAGTTCTAGGGGAGCAGTTTTCGTCGAGCCAATGATGCGTTACTTGCGACTTCGTCGTCCGTCGAGACCCGCGGTTTTCGCCATACTCATGGCGGCATCGGCGGTGGCGATATTACTGCCGGGCGATCTTGTTCGTCCC
>CAZNSB010000150.1:0-10956 GCA_964575155.1 uncultured Planctomycetaceae bacterium
GCCGTAGCTCAGTTGGGAGAGCGGCTGGTTCGCAATCAGCAGGTCAGGGGTTCGAATCCCCTCGGCTCCACCATTGTCAGGTAATGACAAGTAATGGCGTGCCGGGGTAACTGCGCGCTGAATAGGCGCTGCGCGCGGATGGTCGGCCAGGCCATGCGGAGCAACCCGTGTGGGCCCGGCCACGTGCTGAGAATCTGGCTCGTCGCGCTTGCGGCAGGAACCGTTCGGGGGTACCCTACGCTGCCTGAGGGGGCGAACGTCCCTGTTTGCCAGGGGGGTGCCCATGCGGAAGTGTTCCAGACGCCGGTTCATGAGATCGCTCGCGTGCGGCGGCCTCGCTGTGGCGCTGCCGAGCGCGTATGCCACAGCGGCGGCCCGGAAGCCGACCAGACCCAACGTCGTGATGATCGTCATCGATGACCTGAACGACTACGTCACCGGCATGGGAGGGCATCCGCAGGCGAAGACGCCCCACATGGCGAAACTGGCGGCATCCGGGGTGCAGTTTCGGCGAGCCTACAGCAACAACCCCGTCTGTGCGCCGTCGCGCGGCAGCCTCTTCACGGGAATCTACCCTCATACGTCCCGCCTGATCCACTTCGGAAAGTGGTACGAGAACGAGGTGCTCGCGAACTCCAGGACGCTCCCGGAGCACTTCCGGGCCAACGGCTATCGCGCGATGGGCACGGGGAAACTGCTGCACCATTTTCGGCCGCACGTGTGGGATGAGTTCGGACACCGCGCCAACTACGGCCCCTTCGCGTACGACGGGAAGCGGACCGTCGGGCACCCGTCCGTCCCGGAGCCGTTCCGCTCGATCGGCGCCGTCGACGGTTCGTTCGCGCCGTTGTCGGATGTCCCGTCCGTGTCCGGTAGCCAAGAGGCTCCCGGCTACAGCGGGTGGATCGACACCCCGGATTGGAAGACGCGCCGGCCGTTGCGCTACGCCGGCGAGAACGACCGCGACCTGCTGCCGGACGAACGCTGCGCCCAATGGGCCGTCGAGAGGCTCCGCAGCCTGTCGCAGCAGAAGCCGAACAAGCCGTTCTTCCTGGCCGTGGGTTTTATCCGACCGCACACACCGCTCCACGCGCCGAAACGCTTCTTCGACAGGTTCCCGCTGGAGGATATCCGGTTGCCGGTCATCCAGCCGGGCGACGCGGCCGACACGCACTACAAGGACGTCTACAGCCCGGAGCAGAAGGGCCTGCGGTACTTCCGGCTGCTTGAGCAGTCGTATCCGACGCTGGAGCAGGGCCTGCGGACCTACGTTCGGGCGTACCTGGCCTGCGTGGCGTTTGTGGACGAGCAGGTCGGCAAGGTCGTGGACGCTGTCGACCGCAGCGGCCTGCGCGACAACACGATCATCCTGTTGACGAGCGACCACGGCTACAACCTCGGCCAGAAGGATTACCTGTTCAAGAATTCGCTGTGGGAGGAGAGCGGGCGGGTGCCGCTCATCATCCGGGCGCCCGGCGTCGCCCGGCCCGGCGGGACCGTGGAACACCCCGTTTCGCTGGTCGACATCTACCCGACGCTGGCCGACCTGTGCGGCCTTCGGGGCGATACGCGCAAGAGTGCCAAAGGCGCCCGGCCGGACGGCCACAGCCTCAGGCCGTTCCTCGCCGACCCCGGCGCGGAAGCGTGGGACGGCCCCGAGGCCGCCCTGACGGTCATCAAGGCGCAGGGTCGGCCGAGTACGAAGCCTCACGAGCACCACTACTCGATCCGCACGCGGCGATGGCGGTACACACGCTATAACAACGGCAGCGAGGAGTTGTACGACCACGACACGGATCCGCGTGAGTGGACGAACCTGGCCTCCGATGCCCGTTTCAGGGATGTGAAAGCGGATCTGAAGGCCCTGTTGTTCCGGATGACGGGAAACCCGCGGACACCATAGTGTTCCGGGCGATCCTGGAGCGGATACGACGGCCACGCGTGCCGGAGACGGTGCCGGGATGATGGCGAGAACTGATCTGCCCCCCGAGCGAATCCTCATGTCAACCGTCGACGTGACCGGCGACTGGAATGGTTGGACGGCTTCCAGCCCCATTGAAGTCATTCAACCAGAGGAAGATTAGGAGGGAGGGAACCACCCAATCGAGCCGTCAGTCGGCGGGAAGGCCGTCAGGGAGTTTCGAGACCCATATGTGTTCGAGAAAGGCGGCAGGCTTTATCTGTTCTACAGCAATGCTGGAGAAAGGGGAATCGCCATGGCCGGGATGACCATTGCGGACTGACGATTTTCTGAGGACACGCGCGCATGAAAACAATAATAGGCGCGATAACACTATGCATTATGGTCGCAACAGGGTTCTGTGCCCACAGAGCCGGGGCGGAAGGAGAATGGGACATTCCGAAGGAGCCGTCGAAATTCCACATTTTCATCTTCCTGGGGCAGTCCAATATGGCGGGCGGGTTCAAAGAGAGCCATCTCTACGATGATGCCGGAGACTACGATCCGGTCACCGATCCGGTTCCGCGCGTTCTGTTGCGCCGCGCTGGCGGATGGCAACCGGCGGCGCACCCTCTTACCAAACACGTGAAGAGAAGCGTTTCCATCCCTCTGCCGTTTGCGGAGAACTACCTGGAGGAGATAGGGGATCCGGAGGTCAAGGTGGGGCTGGTCATCAGCGCCTTTGGCGGAAAGGCTATCGACAACTTCACGAAAGGCGGGCGATTCCACCCTTCAGGTCAGGCCATGCGTGCCTTGAAAAAGCAGGGAACGTTCAAAGGGATCATCTGGCATCAAGGAGAGGCGGACACCACCAGGGTGTACCGCTTTACGACCTATCAGGCAAAATTGCACGGAATCATTGCGGATATCAGGGGGTACCTCGATATGCCCGATCTGCCGTTTGTTACCGGGCAACTCTCTCGCCAATCCAGTAACAGCGATCCGGAGAAGGAGTACTGGTCCGAGTCCCTTGGCGTCGTAACGCGCGCCCTGGCCGACGTGGGCGATCACGTGAGCCATGCGGCTCACATCCGTTCGACGGGCGCGGCGCTATGCCGGGAACACGTAAGACGCCTTGTGGACGAAAAAGGGGTACCCACCGGAAAGACCATGAGGATGCCCAATGACCCGATTCACTTCAACCGGTCCGGCTACACGACCTTGGCGAAACGGTACGTCAGCGCCATTCTCGACCGCCCGTCGTTCAAGAACGATCCCGTACGCATAACAACCGTTCCCGGCCGTGCATTCTCGGCATCACTGGTCAAAGAGGTCTCGGACGTCTCAAAGGACAAGTTGACTTTCGCCAGCAGTGGTACGCCGGACTGGTTCACCATTACCCCGGATGGATCGATTTCGGGCACGGCGCCTGCTCTCGGAACCAGCGCCTGCACGGTAACGGTCACTGACAAGAGCGGAGCCGTCGATACGAGTAAGTTGCTTGTTATCGCAAGTGAGGCCGGGCCGCCGGTTTTTTCCGGGGACGCGTTCAAGAGATCCCCGGCCATCGCTGGAAAAGAGTACAAAGGAGGGGTCAGATATGACCGCGTAAGGGCGTGGTCTTCGGAGGTGCACGAGCCCAATGGAGACGCGCTGACGTTTTCCAAAGTGAGCGGGCCGGATTGGCTGAAGGTTTCCGGCGACGGGTCGTTTTCGGGAAAGCCCGGGCCTGAAGATGCCGGAAAAACCAACACGTGGACGGTGAAGGTCGCCGACGCCGATGGATCGGCCGCCGCGACCTACAGCCTGGAAGTTCTCGATAGCGGTACGGTCTGGGTTGAGGGTTTCGATTACTATCCGGACATCAGGCAGAAAGCGGTCGGTGATGTCGTGCATTTCAATGCCGGGACTCCAACGGATACCTGGTTCATTATCCGCGGAAGTTTCCCGGTCAATGAGGGGACAGTCTACAAGGATTTACACACCTCGCTTTTCGGGCAGATGTACAAGTTCAGCAAAGGCACGGTCTGCGCGCGTGCCATCGCGCTGGACGAAAACCGCTTTTCCCGCGGGAAAGGACGCTATCGCTTCCGCTTCAACCTGTTTGGCGTTTCCTCGGAAGATGCCCACTTTTTCGTAAGCCTATACGACGTATCCGGAGCGACAAAGGATGACGGTTGTACCATTGAGCTCAAGAACAGGAAGTTAAGGGGAGTTGCGACAAACGTCGCGGCAAAAGGAAACGCCGCGGTTACGAAAGTGGCGGAAAAGGATTACAGAATCACGGACGGCAGCGGATTCAAGGACCTCTATTTCGAGTATGACGGCGCCGGGGCCGTCCTCCTGGTGTTTTCGGCATCCCGTGACACGGCAGAGAGGGGCGGCGGTTCGCAATTCGACGATCTCAGTGTTGTGGCGGTTGAAGACGCGGCACAGGGAGGTTCTACACAGAACCCGTGATATAGAATGCTTGATGCTCCCCTCAAACGCCGTCGTCTTCTCAAGATGGTCAGGATGGCCGGTCCTGCAATGGCTGGTCCTGCAACGGCCGCTCCGGCGGGGCATGGAGTTTACGCAGGCCTACGCGACCGCGGTATGCTCGCCGTCACGGATCAGTCTGATGACCGCAATGAATGCCGCACGCCGGAAGGCGATGCGGATGTCCCATGAGTGCGCGAAGACGAAGTGCCGTGGCAGGTCGAAAGGGGACAAAGGCCGGCAGCGCAGCGCCAAGGACGCCAAGGCCGGCGGCCCCGGGCAGCAGAGCAGGGGATACCACCCGCAGAAAGGAGATGGTAACGATGGCAAGCGGACGGAAGACATGCATGGGGATGGTCCCGGCAGCCGTGGCTGCGGTTGCCCTGGCCGGGTGTGTCCGGTTCACGCCCACCGCGGCGGTGAGCCAGTTGTCCATGCCGGCTGACAGGGCCGAGACGGTGGCACAGAAGCACTTCGTGACGAACTGGCTGCTGCTCGGGCCGTTCATGTTCGAGGAGGGCGACTTCGGCGGGGGCCACCAGCAGCCTGCCGCCGATGAGGCGTTTGTGCCCCGCGAGGGGGGCCTCAACGGCACGCAGGAGGCCCCCGAGGGCACGGCGTGGGCCGAGAGCCAGTTCGAGGCCGACCCCAACTATACCGGGCGGGTCAACCTCAACAGGTTCTACAAGCGCGTCGACCACGCGGCGGCCTACGCGGTCTGCTGGCTCTACAGCCCCGACGGCCTGCGCGGCGCCAGGCTGCTGGTCGGCAGCGACGACTACATCAAGGTCTGGGTCAACGGCAAGTTGGTGCATACGTACAAGGAGGAACGCCGCGCGGGCGACGCGGACCAGGACACCGTCGAAGGCGTCACGCTGAAGAAGGGCTACAACCGCGTCGTGGTCAAGTGCGTGGACGTCGTCCTGAGCTGGGACTTCTACTTCCGGCTGACGGATGCCGACGGCAGGCCCGTCGCGGTCACGCCCGCGCCCGCCGCAGAATAGCCCCACGCCGGCGGGTTCCGACGGCCCTGACCGGTTCCCAGGCCAGCCGGGGGGCGCGTTCGAGCACGGCCTCCAGGGGAGTTGAAACGGCGTCGCCATTCCTGGCCGGCGCCGGCGGACGGTCAATCGGCCTTCATCTTTTTGGCCAGCCTCGCGACGCGCTCGCCCAGCCGGCGTGCCGCGTCCAGTTCCTTCTCGTCGACGCCGGGGTCCAGGGGGCCGGTCACGGCGGCAGCGCCCAACTCGGCCCATTTGTCGTCGCCTTCCTTGTCCTGGTACAGCGGCCCGGCGACGACCATCCGGTTGTTGATCATGAACAGGAGCAGCGAGATGATGACGTGCTCCTTGCCTCCCGCCTGGCCGCCGGCCGTCGCGAACGCCCCGCCCACCTTATCCGTGAAGTCGACCTTCATCTTCCAGTTCCAATCGTCGATGGCGACTTTCATTTTGCCGGCCATGTCGGCGAAGTAGGTGGGCGCGCCCAGCACGAGGCCGTCGGCTGCTTCGAGGTCTTCCTTGGAAACCTCGTCGACCTTTTTGACGACGGCGATCGCGCCCGGCACGCGCCTGATGCCTTCGGCCACACCTTGGGCCATTCGCTCCGTGTTCCCGGTAAGGGAGTAGTACGCCACCAGGACGCGCCATACGGGTTTCTGCGACGATGCGGCGGCGGCCGATTCGTCACTCGCCTTCGCCGGCGATTGCAGGGAAAGGGCCCCCACCAGCAGCAGGGCCAGACACAGCACCGGCCTCGTCGGTTGAGTCGGGTTCATCGGCATTCTCCTTCCGGGAGCGCAGTGGCCAGGACACAGTGTATGGGCCGCCGGCCCACGCGGCAACTGCAAGATGCCCTCGGCCCGCCTCGATGGCGCGGCGACGCGTGGCGCGTGCGCGGAATCCGGGAATCCGCCATTGCCATCCGACCGCGGGATGGGTATGATGCTCTGCTGTGCCGCGGTGCCCGCGGCCCGATGACTAGGGGAGACGCCGATCAATACTCTCCTGATTTACCCGGAGTGTCCGGACACGTTCTGGTCGTTCAAGCACGCCCTGAAGTTCATCCACAAGCGGGCCGGGTCGCCTCCGCTGGGTCTCTTGACGGTGGCGGCCATGCTTCCGGAGACATGGTCCCTTCGCTTGCTGGACCTGAACGTGACGCGTCTGCGCGCCAAGGACCTGGCCTGGGCGGACCTGGCGATGGTGAGCGGCATGGTGGTGCAGCGTGAATCCTCGCAGCGGGTCATCCGCCGGTGCAAGGACGCCGGCCTGACGGTGGTGGCCGGCGGCCCCCTGTTCACCATCGAGCACGAGCGGTTCCCGGACGTGGACCACTTCGTGCTGAACGAGGCCGAGGTCACGCTGCCGCCGTTCCTGGCGGACCTGGCCCGCGGCCGTGCCAAACGCCTGTACACGAGCGCCGAGTTCCCGGACATCCGCGAGACCCCGGTTCCCCTGTGGCACCTGGCGGACATGAAGCGCTATGGCTGGATGAGCATCCAGTACAGCCGCGGCTGTCCGTTCAACTGCGACTTCTGCAACGTCACATCGCTGTTCGGCCACCGGCCGCGCACCAAGACCTCGGCGCAGATCATCGCGGAACTCGACGGCCTCTACGCCCGCGGCTGGCGCAGCGGCGTCTTCTTCGTGGACGACAACTTCATCGGCAAGAAGCGGACCCTGAAGACCGACCTCCTGCCCGTGCTGATCGACTGGCAGCGCACCCACGCCAGGATCCCGTTCCAGACGGAAGTGTCGATGAACCTCGCCGACGACCCGGAACTGATGCGCCTCATGGTCGAGGCGGGATTCCACATGGTCTTCATCGGCGTCGAGACGCCGGACGAGGCCGGCCTGGCCGAGTGCAGCAAGATACAGAACCAGGGCCGCGACCTGGTGGCCGACGTCAAACGCATCCAGCGCGCCGGCCTCCAGGTGCAGGGGGGCTTCATCGTCGGCTTCGACACCGACGGGCCGTCCATCTTCCAGCGCCAGATCGATTTCATCCAGCAGAGCGGTATCGTGACGGCCATGGTGGGGCTGCTTCAGGCCATGCCCGGCACGGGGTTGTACGAACGGCTCCAGCGCGAAGGGCGGCTGCTCGGCCTGACCTCCGGCGACAACGTCGACGGCACGACCAACCTCATCCCGCGCATGAGCGCCGAGCGGCTGCGGGAGGGATACCGCTCGATCCTCCGTCACATCTACGCACCCAGACAGTACTACGAGCGGGTCCGGACGTTCCTGCGGGAGTACCGGGCGCCGGAGCGGAAAGCGCGGCTGCAGTTTCAGGAGGTCCTGGCGTTCTTCCGCTCGGCGTTTCGGCTGGGCATCCTGGGCAAGGGCCGCCTTGATTACTGGCGGCTGCTGGCCTGGACACACTTCTGCCGGCCCGAGTTGCTGCCGCTGGCCGTCACGCTGGCCATCACCGGCTACCATTGCCGAAAGGTCTGCCGGCTGCACGTCCTGAAATAGGCGTCGGACAGGACGGTCGCGTCGGAACAAAAAAAGCCCCCGGCCCGTTGGAGCCGGGGGCTGCTTTGCTCCGTTGGATTGCCCTTAGACGCGTTTGACGTTCTCCGCCTTGGGCCCCTTGGGACCCTGGGTCACGTCAAACTCGAACTGGTCACCTTCGGCAAGGGATTTATATCCCTCGCCCTGGATGGAGGTGTGATGCACGAACACATCCGCCCCGCCGTCCTGTTCAATGAAGCCGAAGCCCTTCTGGTCATTGAACCACTTCACTGTTCCTGTAGCCACTTGTACGACTCCTAACACGCCTCCCGGAAATGTTGTCGGCGGCTCTGAGCCGGGAAGTCCCCTCAGAACCGATTCATTAGGCTGCCACTCGGCGGCCTGCGTTCCCCCCGGGCGCCAAACCGTACAGGCATTAGAGCACCGGCAGGAATTGTCTAATAGACCCATGCTATGTTTTCTTGGGCGACGTGTCAAGCACGAAATCCTGCGCGCTCCGTTGCGGGATCGACGTGACGCCGGCGCGCGGACGACGTCCTGGTTGAACCGGGCATCACCCGTGCGTGTCGCAGCGCATCGTGGCCGCGACGGTCGATTGGCCGGCGGGGCGCTCCGCGACCGCAGAACCGCCCGGAACATCCGTCCCGCGAGGAGGCCGTTGCCACGGCACCCGCTTGACAAATCGGCCCGCACGCCGTCTATTCAAGGTAGTCGGGCCAAGGGGGTCCGTCGCGTCAGCCTATCCGGGGAACCTCGGTCCACTCGAGCGACCTACGAGGTTTCGGAAGCATCGGGGGCCGGGAAGGAGCACCGGCGGTGCCGGGCGAGGCACGCACAGAAACCGTCCGTTGGGCGAGCCGAATCGCGGTCCTGCTTCTTGCCGCAGCCGTCGCAGCGGCGTCGGCTGGCGCGAGCGCGGACCTGCGGCCGGCGGACATCCTGGCCGGCTACGATTCCGCCGCCTCGTATGCCGAGGTCACGATCCGGCGACCGCTGGACGGGGCGGTCTTCCCGCCGGAGATGCCCCCGCCCACGTTCCGCTGGGACGAGCCCCACGCGGAAGCCGACGCCTGGCTCGTCACGCTATCGCTGCCGGGCGGCCGCGCGCCGATGCACGCCGTCTGCCGGCAGCGCCGCTGGACCCTCACGCCGGAGCGGTGGACGACCGTCAAGGAGTCGGCGGTGGGGCGGCCCGCCGAGGTCCGCGTGCTCGGCGTCCGCGGGGCCGCACCCCGGCGCGTCCTCTCGGAAGGCCGCGCGCGCTTCCGGGTCTCGAAGGACGAGGTGGGCGCCCCGCTGTTCTACCGGGAGGTCAACCTGCCGTTCGTCGACGCGGTCAAGGACCCGTCGCACATCCGTTGGCGGTTCGGGCCGATCTCGGCGTCGCCCCCGCCGGTGGTCCTCCAGGACCTGCCGGTGGGCGGCAACTGCCACTCGTTTCCGTCCGACGGCTCGACGCTGGCCATGGATGTTGACTACGCCAACAGCAAGGGCTCGTACGCCATCGCGCCGGTGGCGGCGGAGATGGCGCTGGCCGAGCGGCACATCATTACCTGGAACGACTACCGCCGGGAGGACGGCGAGCAGACGTTCGGCCTGCTCTCGCAGATCTCGCCCGACGGCCGGTACGTCGTCAGCACCGTCAAGGACAAGTCGGTCTTCGTCCCGAAACCGGGACTGGAGTTTTCGCAACTCTTCTTTCCTATCAAGGGCATCCTGTGCGTGTACGACCGGCGGACCGGCAAGTTCCAGTCGCTGCCGGGGGCCGACGATCCGCGGTTCGTCCAGAGCAACCCGACGTGGAGCCCGGACGGCCGGTCCATCATCTTTGCCCGCACGGAGGCCTACGACCTGAAGCACACGAGCGGCAAGGGCAAGGTCCTCCTGACCCGCGAGGAATGCAAGGAGTTCCTGGAAGACGGCAAACCGTTCCGCTTCAGCCTGTACCGGATCCCGTTCAACGGGGGGGCGGGGGGTGAGGCGGAGCCGGTTCCGGGCGCCTCGCACAACGGCCTGAGCAACTACTTCCCGAAGTTTTCGCCCGACGGCCGGTGGCTCGTCTTCTGCCGGGCCCGAAGTTACATGCTCCTCCAGCCGGATGCCGACCTCTACATCATCCCGGCCGAGGGCGGCGTGGCCCGGCGGCTCCGCTGCAACACCCCGCGGATGAATTCCTGGCACAGTTGGTCGCCCAACGGCAGGTGGCTGGTCTTCGCCTCCAAGGCGGGCGGGCCCTACACGCAGATGTGGCTCACGCACGTGGACGAGCAGGGCCGGACCACCCCGCCGGTCACCCTGGCCCACATGACCGCGCCGGACCGCGCCGTCAACATCCCCGAGTTCGTCAACGTGCCCGGCGACGCCATCCGCGCCATCCGCGAGGCCTTCCTCAGCGACTACTCGTTCGTCCGGGCCGGCAACGAGTTCTTCCGTCACGGCGAGGCCGACAACGCCATCGCGGAATACCGCAACGCCCTGGAACTGAACCCGGACAACTTCATGGCCCACCTCCGCCTGGGGTTCCTCCTGTACCACGTCAAGAGCGAGTACGAGAAGGGGATGGCCCATTACCGCAAGGCCCTGGGCCTGAAGCCGAAGGATCCCCGCATCCATTACGATCTCGGCATGGCCATGATGCACCAGAAAGAGTTCGGCACGGCCGCCGCCCACCTGGGCCGTGCGCTGTCCGGCATGCCGGAGGCCCTCGACGAGCAGTACAACCTCGCGAACACGCAGTACAGCCTCGGGCGGGCGCTGTACTGGGCCGGGCGGTACGAGCCCGCCGTGGAGCATCTCTCGGAGGCGGCTCGGCTCCGGCCGGACAGCCCCGAGTTCCACTACGCCCTCGCGCTGGCGCAGGCCGGCCAAGGCCGCATCGCCCCCGCGCTGCGGGGCTATGCCCAGGCGCTTTCGCTGGATGCGGACCTGGCCAATCGTCCCACCTTCCCGCGCGTCCTGGCCGGCGCGTATGCCCGGGAGGGGCGATTCAGCGAGGCCCTGGCCGAGGCGCGGAAGGCCCTCGTCCTGGCCCGCCGGAGCGGACACACGGCCCTGGCCCGGCAGATCGATCGTTCCGAGTCGCGAGGCATGAACGTCGAGTTC
>CAZNSB010000151.1:0-593 GCA_964575155.1 uncultured Planctomycetaceae bacterium
GTCTGCCGGCGGGCGCAGCAGGCGGGGATCGCCGTCCTCGTCTTCGGCTCCGGAGGCAGCCGGGCCGTGCCCGAAGGCTTCGACCACGCCGCCGCGACCGACCAGCTCGTCGAGCACCTCAAGCGCTGGGGCCCGCCGGCGGAACAGGCCGGCGTGACCTTCGCCGTCGAGCCCCTGCGAAAGGCCGACTGCAACATCGTCAACACGGTGGCCGAGGCCGCCGAGATCGTCCGCCGCGCCGACCATCGGCACGTCCGCCTGCTGGCCGACACCTACCACATGGCCTGCGACGGGGACCCGCCGGAGGCGATCGCCGCCGCCGGGGAGCTGCTGGCCCACGCCCACTGCGCCGAGGCCGACGGCCGAGGGCCCCTGGGCACCAAAGGCGAGGACCACCGGCGGTACTTCCGGGCCATGAAGGACGCCGGCTACGACGGGCGCATCACCATCGAGGCCGGATGGCGGGACTTCGAAAGACAACTGCCCCAGGCACTGAAAGAATTGCGAAGGCAGATCGTGGAGGCATGAGCGTGTCCGCGGACGAACAGCCCCGGCCTGCCCATTCGGCCCAGGACGGTCTGTGCCTTCTCCCT
>CAZNSB010000151.1:603-8461 GCA_964575155.1 uncultured Planctomycetaceae bacterium
CGGCGACGTGGTGGTCCTGGCTGAACGCGGCAGTGCTGGGAGTGCTCAGTACGGCAGGTGCCTTGTGGGGCGGCGGGTTGCTATACATCGTCGTCGCAGACCGGGGCGAAAGCGACGCATTGGTGGGACTGGGCGTGCTGTTGTACGGGGTGCCCGCTGTGCTGGTGGTGGCGGTCGCCTTGCTTCCGGCGAGCGTCCGGCTGTCCAGCCGAAGGGACTTCCCCGCGGCATTTCGGTGGGCGGTGTTCGGAGAGGTCGTGTTCGCCCTCTTGACACTGCTGGCCGCTGTCGGACTGGGGCTGAGTAGGAGCGTCGTGTGAATAATGTCCGCCGGTGATGGGCAACAACCCGCTTACATGCGTCTTCTGGACCCGGAGGCGTTGGCGAAGGTTCACCGGCTGGGGCTGATCGCCCGGCAGGTGGTGGAGGGATTCGTCTCCGGCCGGCACAAGAGCCCGTACAAGGGTTTTTCCGTGGAGTTCGCCGAGCACCGGGAGTACGTCCCCGGGGACGACCCGCGCGACCTGGACTGGCGGGTGCTGGGGCGGACGGACCGCTACTACATCAAGCAGTACGTGGAGGAGACCAACCTGCGGGCGGTGATCCTCCTGGACGCCTCCGGGTCGATGCGCTACGCCGGGCGCCAGGCCGCCCGCCACCGCGGGCGGGCCCTCAGCAAGTTCCGCTACGGGCAGTTTCTCGCCGCGTCCCTGGCCCACCTGATGATCCACCAGCAGGACGCCGCCGGGCTGGTGACCTTCGACACCCGCATCCGGCGGTACATCCCCCCCCGCAGCCAGGTCAGTCACCTCCGCGTGATCCTCGAGGAACTCGCCGACACCGCCTGCGGGGGGGAGACCTCCCTGGCGGGCGTCTTCCACGACATCGCCGAGCGGGTCCGCCGGCGGGGGCTGGTCATCATCATCTCCGACCTCTTCGACGACGCCGGGGAGGTCCTCAAGGCCCTCCACCACTTCCGCTACCGCCGGCACGAGGTGCTGCTGCTGCACGTGATGGCCGAGGAGGAGCTGACCTTCCCCTTCGACCGGTGGAGCCTGTTCCGCGACCTGGAGGTCGCCGCCCACCGGGTCCACCTGGACCCGCTGGCCCTGAAGAGCGAATACCTCGCCCGCGTTCGCGGGTTCGTCCGCCGCCTGGAGATCGGCTGCGGGCAGATGAACGTGGACTATGTCCAGCTTTCCACGAAGAACAGCTTCGACCTGGCCCTGGCGCACTACCTGGCCCAAAGGATGGCGAGAACCCGATGAAAGCCACCTGCCACCAGCCACCGGGCACGAGGCACCGGCCACCGGCCACTGGCGCCCTGGCCGCGCCGGCCAGAAGTCCCGCGATCGGAAACAGGTCTCCGGCTGCAGCGGCAACGAAGGGGCGGAAGATGACTGAGATTCGAAGTTACCGCGACCTGATCGCCTGGCAGGCGGCCATGGCGCTGGCCAAGCGTGTCTACGGCGCTACGAAGCTGTTTCCCAAGAGCGAGCTGTATGGGCTCTGCCAGCAACTGCGGAGGGCGGCGGTCTCGGTGCCATCCAACATTGCGGAAGGATGGGGCCGAGGGATGCCCCGGGACTACATCAGTTTCCTGCGCACGGCCCGGGGCAGCCTGTATGAAGTGGAAACCCAGATCCTGCTCGCCCGGGAAGTGGAATTCCTCACCGTGAGACAGGCCGATTCGCTGTTGGAAGACACAAGCACCTGCTCCAAGCTGCTGCACGGGCTGATCAAGAGCTTGCGAGAGCAACAGAAGGCCTGAAATCAGACAAGCCCGTGGGCCCGAGCGCCGCCAGGGTCGGCCCCTGGTGGCCGGTGGCCGGTGGCTAGTGGCTGCGGAATGACTTTTCTCAACGCCATCATGCTCGCCGGACTGGCCGCGGCGGCCATCCCGATCCTCATCCACATCCTCAACCGCCGGCGGGCGGCGGTGGTGGACTGGGGAGCCATGCAGTTCCTCGCCGCCTCGCTGGCCTCACGCAACCGCCGCATCCTCATCGAAGAGATCCTGCTGATGGGGCTGCGCTGCCTGCTGATCGGGATGCTGGTCTTCGCCCTCGCCCGCCCCCGGGTCACCACCGGAAGGCTGCTGGCCGGGGACGGGAAGGACCCCCAGGACGTGGCGATCGTGGTGGACGGCTCGCTGAGCATGAGCCTGCTCTGGGAGGGCAAGAGCAACTTCCAGCGGGCGGTGGAAGAGGCCTCCCACCTGCTCAAGGCCTGCCGGAAGGGCGACGCCGCGTCGCTGATCCTGGCCGGGGCCACCGCCCAGGCGGCGGTGCCGGTGCCGCTCTCGGACCTCCGGGAGGTGTCGCGGAAGCTCGGTGAGCTTTCCCCGGCGGGCGGGTCGATGGGCGTGCTGGAGGCCCTGCACGCGGCGATCCTGTCGGTCCAGGGCGGCGAGAACGCCGTCAAGAAGATCGTGCTGATCACCGACGCCCAGCGGGCGGGGTGGGACCTGGGCGCCCGGCAGCGATGGAAGTTCCTCTCCGAGGCGGCGGCCTCGCCCTCGCTGCCGCAGCGGCCGGTGGTGATCGTGCGGCCGCTGCCGGCGCCGCCGACGTGGCGGAACGTCTGCGCCGCCGGGCTGCGACTCTCCCGGGCGGTCGTCGGCACCGACCGCCCCGTCAAGGTCCACGTCACCGTCGCCAACACCGGCGCCGGCGCCCTCACCCCCCAACGCGTCCAGCTCCTCGTCGGCGGGGTGCTGGTCGACGAGAAGAGCGTCGGCGAAATCGCCGAGGGGGCCTCCGCCTCCGTCACCTTCGGGCACCAGTTCACCCGCCCCGGCCCGCACGTCGTCGAGGCCGAGGTCGTCTGCAAGGACGACCTCCCGCCCGACAACCGGACGCTGCGGGTGGTGGACGTGCTGCGGGAGCTGCCGGTGCTGGTGGTGGCGGGCGCCCGGTCCGCCCGGCCGCTGGGCGGCGACGCGGACTACCTGGCGGTGGCGCTGTCGCCCCCGCCGCCGAAACCGCCCGCCGACGCCGCCCCCGCGGCGACGCAGCCGGGCGAATCGGAGACCCTCTCCAGGCTCGTCCGCCCGACGGTGATCGCCGCCGCCGACATCGGCGGCGTCGGGCGGTTCTCCGAATACGCCGCGGTGATCCTGGTGGACGTTCCCCGGCTTCCGGCCAGTCAGGCGGAGGCTTTGGCGCGGTACGTGGCGGCCGGCGGGGGGCTGCTGGTGGCCCCTGGGCGAAAGGCCGACAAGGGGTTCTACGACAACTGGAAGGCCGGCGATCAGAAGCGGCTGCTGGGCTGCCGCCTGTCGGCGTTCAAGGTGGCCCCGGGCGAGGACGCGAACTTCGTCCGCGTCGCCCCCAACACGCTCGACCACCCCGCCCTGAAGCTGCTGGCCGATCCGACCGTCTCCGACCTGGCCGGGGCTCAGATCCGCGCCCGCTGGCTGCTGGAGGCCGACGAGGCCGAGGGCGTCTCCACGGGGGCGGCCCTCGACACGGGGGAGCCCTTCCTGCTCGAGCGGAAGTGGGGGAAGGGCTTCGTGCTGACCCTGTCGGTCCCGCTGGACCACGAGTACAGCGACCTGCCCCTCCGCGAGTGCTACGTGCCGCTGGTGCACGAGGCGGTGTACTACCTGGCGGCTCCTTCGCAGCGCCCGATGAACCTCCTGCCGGGGCAGCAGATCGTCTGCCCGCTGCCGCCCGGCGTCGGGGCCGATGCGAAGGTGGAGGTGGTCGGCCCGGACAGCCGCCGGTCGTGGGCGAAGCTGCGGCAGCGCGGCGGGCGCTGGCAGGCGACCTACGCGGTGACGGCGGCGCCGGGGCTGTACCGGGTGAGGCTGCCGGCGGGCGGCGCCTCCCGGCCGGCCGGGGCGCCAGCCACCAGCGAGGTCCCATTCGTCGTCCTGGCCGATCCGCAGGAAAGCTCCCTGGAGCTGCTCGCCGAGGCCGACTACCAGCGGGCAGGGGAGTTCCTCCCCGTCGCCCGGGCCGAAACCCTCAGCGAACTGACCGCCGCCATCACCGGCGGCGCCCCCGGCAGAGAGATCTGGCAATACGCGGCGGTGCTCCTGGCGGGGCTGCTGCTGGCGGAGATCGCCGCCACGCGAGCCATCACCGCCCGCCGCAAGGCCCACCTGGCCGCGCCCGTCTCCTTCGGCGCCGACCAGGTGGACGTGGAACGGTTCCGCGGGCGGGCGCCCCGCCCGGCGGAGACCGAGGAGGTCCCCACGACGTGAGCGTCCCGGCCGGACAACTCGGCTCGCTGGCGGAGTGGTCCCCGTGGCTGCTGGGGGCCGGGGCGGCGGCCGCCCTGGCCGGTTGGCTCGCCCTGCTGCGGGTGGGCGGGCGAGGGCGCGCGTGGGGGCGGGCGCCCCTGGCGGTCGTCCGGATCGCCCTGGCCGCCGCCGGCGTCTGGCTGGCGATCCAGCTCATCGGCAGGGGGCTGCTGCTGACGACCCGCTGGCCGCTGTGGCCGGTGGCCCTCCTCGCCGCCGCCGGCGCCGAGGGGGCGATCTGGCTGTACGAGCTCGAGCGGCGGGTGGTCTCGCGGCGGATGGGACGGACGCTGACCGCCCTGAGGGTGCTCCTGCTGGCGCTGGTCGTCGGCATGCTCATCCAGCCGGTCATCGCCTTGGCCTTCACCGAGACCCGCAAGCGGACCCTGGCGGTGCTCCTGGACGCGTCGGCCTCCATGGGCATCGCGGACGGGCAGTTGCCGCCGCACGAGCGTCTCCGGCTGGCGGAGGCGTTCTCGGTGCCCGCCGCCCGCCGCCCCTATCGCCTCGACGACCACGCCGACGCCCTCCACGCCCTCCGCGAGGAGCTGGTGGCCGAACTGGGCCGGGTCGACCGACTGGCGCGGTCCGACCCCCAGCTCGCCCGCCGGCAGCTTGCCGGGCGCGAAAAAGACCTCCGCCAGAAGCTCCTGGGGTGGGCCGACCTCGCCGCCAACCAGGCCGACGGCCTCCAATCAGTCCTGACGGAGTTCGCCAGGCTCCCCCAGCCGATGCGGGCGGCCCTGATGGACGGCAAGGCCACGCTGGGCAAGGAGGTGAGGGATCGGCTGAAGTCGGCGGCCGCCCGTACGGGCGGGAAGCAGGCGGGGGAGCTTCCGGCCGAACTGGACCGGCTCGGCCAGGCGCTGCGCCGAGCGGCCGAGGGGCTGGCCCAGGCCGAGGCCATCGCCCGCCGCGCCGGAAGCGAGCTGGACGGGATGATGTACCGCATGCTGGGCCAGGCCGACCGGGCGGCCGTCGACGCGGTGGCGGCCCTGTCCCGGCAGCAACTGGCCACCGCCGCGCTGATCCACAAGCCGACCCCGACCGACCCCGACGCGGGGGGCGGGCAAAGCCTCCTGGACGCCCTCGGCGGGCGATACGACGTCAAGGTCTACACCTTCGCGGGCGCCCCGGCGGAGGCGGACGCGCGGAGCTGGGCAGACCCGTTCGCCGCCGGGGCCCCCGCGGCGGCGACGGGCCCGAGCACGGCCCCGGCCAAGGCGACGCCCGAGTCGATGCGGACCGACCTGGCGGCGGGCCTGAGGAAGGTCCTCTCCGACGCCGGCGACCTGGCCGGCGTGGTGATGCTCAGCGACGGGCAGGACAACGGCCCCGACAGCCCCGAGCCGCTCGCCAGGCAACTGGGGGCCCGCGGGGCGGGGTTCTGGGCGGTGTTGGCCGGTTGCGAGACCCCGCCGGCCGACGCCGGCATCATCGCCGTCGAGTCGCCGGACACGGTGACGCTGGGCGACCGCATGTACGCCAACGTGGAGCTGAAGCTGGACGGGCTGGGCGGGCGGAGGGTCCACGTGAGCCTCCATGACGGCGAGCGGGTCGTGGACACGCGGGAGATCCGCGTCCGCGGCGAGGCCTCCCGCAGGCGGGTCCAACTGGCCGACGAGCCCCGCGAGGCGGGCATGCACGGGTATCGGGTCCAGGTCCGCCCGGACCCCGCCGGCGGGGCGGTCGCCGAGGCCTTCGCCGACAACAACGCCTTCGCGCTGGCGGTGTCGGTGACCAAGGAAAAGGCCAAGGTGCTGCTGATCGAGTCGCGCCCGCGGTGGGAGTTCCGATACCTCAAGAACCTCTTCACGGGTCGGGACAAGACGGTCCGGCTGCAATACGTGCTGACCCGCCCGGACCGGTTTTTCGGGCAGCCGGCCGGCAAGCCGGTGCCGGCGTCCGCCGCCCGCCCGGAAGGCGCAGAAGAGGCCAACGCCCTCCCGACGACTGAGCCGGAGTGGATGAAGTTCGACCTGATCGTCCTGGGGGACGTATCGCCGGCCGACCTGGCCCGGTGCCTGCCGGCCGAGGCCAGGAAGGCCGCCGGCGGGAGGCCCCCGGACGCCGAGGCCGTACGCATCCTCCGCAAGTTCGTCACCGACCGGGGGGGGACGCTGGTGCTGATTGCCGGCCCGGCGGCCATGCCGGGCAAGTACGCCGGGACGGGGCTGGCCGAGCTGATCCCGGTGCGGACGGCGGCGGCGGCGACGTCCCCGGCCGCCCGGCCGGCGAAGGCCGGCTTCCGCATCGCCCTGACCGACGCCGGCGAGGAGCACGTGATCCTCCGCCAGGACGTCGACGCCGGCGAGTCCCGCCAGGTGTGGGGCTCGCTGCCGGCGATCTACTGGCACAGCCGGTGCCTCCAGGCCCACCCCGCCGCGGCCGTGCTCGCCTACGCCCTGCCCGCCAAGCCGCCCGCCTGGCTGACCGGGCCCGCCGACGACCCCCACGCCCAGGCCGAACGACTCCGACGGCGAAGGCAATACCACCGCCGCCACGCCCTCCTTCTCGCCGCCACGCACGGGCTCGGCAAGATCCTCATGCTGAACTTCGACCGGACCTGGCGGCTGCGCTACCGCGTCGGCGACAGCCGACATCACAAGTTCTGGGGGCAGGTCGTCCGCTGGGCCACCGCCGGAAAGCTCCCCGCCGGGACCGCGGGGGTCAGGCTCGGCACCGACAAGACCCGCTACCAGGGGGACGACCGCCCCGTCGTCCGCGCCAAGATCGTCCGCGAGGACTTCTCCCCCGTGGTCACCGACCAGGTCGCCGTGGTGGTCCTCGCCGACGGCAAGCCCATCCGCCGGGCCCCCATGGAGTACGTCCAGGACTCCCCGGGGCTGTACACGGCGACGCTGGAGGCCCTCCCGGCGGGGAACTTCCGCCTGGAGATGGACGCCCCGGCGGCCAAGGAGCTGCTCGGGGCCGACGCCGAGCCCGTCCGCGTGGAGATCTCGGTGGCCCCGTCGGCCCCGGCCGAGCAGGTCGACCTCGCCGCCAACCGGCACCTGTTGAACCGGCTGGCGGAGCTCAGCGACGGCGGCGGGGTCTTCCCCGCCTACAAGGCCCGCCGCGTGCTCGAGCGGCTTCCGGCGGGTACAATCAGGGAGCGGCACGAGAAGGAATTCCGGCTGTGGGACTCCTGGCTGCTGCTGGGGCTGTTCTGCGCGGCGGTGACGGCCGAATGGATCCTCCGCAAGAAGGCCGGACTGGCATAGCCCCCCAGACACAACCCCGAACATCGAGCCCGGAAATGCAGACGACTTCGAGATTCGCCGACGCCAACCCGACACTCGCCCGGAGGGCCAGGACATGAGCACGTATGCCGCCGAAGACAAGGCGCTGCTGAGGCCGATCCAGGCCACCCTGCGCAGGCTGATCTGGCGGTGGCGGGCGGCCGCGACCGTCCGGGGCGTGCTGTGCACGGCGACGGCCGGGGTGGTGGGCATCCTCGCCGCGATGGGCATCGCCAGCCAGTGGCTTCCGATCGACCCCTGGCAGCATTACGCGCTGACGGCGATGTGGGTGGCGGCGGCGGCGGCGGCGGGGATCGTCACGCTCCTCCGCCCGCTGGCCCGGAGCTTCACCCTGGCCGGCATCGCC
>CAZNSB010000151.1:8471-10915 GCA_964575155.1 uncultured Planctomycetaceae bacterium
GAGCCGTGGAGACGCGGCACCCGGAGCTGAAGGAGCGGATCAGCTCGACGGTGGAGCTTTTGGGCAGCGTGGACGCCCCGGAGATACGCGGCTCGGCGGCGCTGATTCACGCCCTGGCCAGCGAGGCCCGCGACGACGTCCGCGGCGTCAGGGGCCGGCGGGAGATCACCTTCCGCAGGGCCCGCCGCCCGCTGATCGTTCTCGCCGCGGCGGCGGGCGTCGGCGCCGCCCTGCTCCTGCTGTACCCCCAGCCGGCAAAAAGGCTGCTGGCCAAGACCGTCGTGCCCTACCTGAACCTGCCCAACATCCACGCCGAGCAGATCCTCGTGACCCCCGGCGACTGGATCGGCCCGGAGGGCGCCCGCCTGGAGGTCCGCGTGCGGGTCGCCAGCCCCAAGGCCGGGAACGCCCGATCGGTCGAGTGCCGCATCCGCCGCCCGGGCGGCTCCGACGAGGTCGTGGCGATGACCCCCCTGCCCGACGGGAGCTTCGGGCACACCACCGGGCCGCTGAAGCGGTCGCTGCAATACCGCGTCCGCGCCCGCTTCCACGCCGGCGACGCGCTCAGCCGATACTACCACGTCCAGGTCGTTCCCCGGCCGGCCGTCACACACATTGAGATAGGCTACGACTACCCCGACTACATGCGGCGCCCCCACGCGCCCCCCGCCGCCTCCGACAGCGGCGACATCGACGGCCCGGCCGGGGCCGTCGCCACCGTCCGCCTGAACCTGAACAAGCCGGTGGCCTCGGCGACGCTGACGATCCACGGCGCCGTGAGTCGGCTGGACCGGCAGGATAGGCGCGTCACCTTCCGCCACCGCCTCCAGGCCGACGAGGGCGGGCGGTGGCGCGTGGAGCTGGCCGACCGCCACAACATCCGCGGCGAGCCCGTCGAGCACGGCATCTACGTCCGAACCGACCTGCCGCCGAAGGTGAGCATCCTGGCCCCCGCCGCCTCCGCCGTGAGGCTGCCCCCCACCGACCGCCTGCCGGTCCGCTACTCGCTCGGCGACGACTTCGGCATCGCCCGCGCCGAGCTGCTGGTGGGCATCGACGGGCGCCAGCAGCCCCCCCGCCCGCTTGCGACGGCGCGGCCACAGCAGACGCGGCCGGCGGGGACCGCCAGCGCGCCGGTCTACGTCGACCTGACCACCGCCCTGGAGCTGGGCAAGCTGGACCTGGCCGGGGCCAGAGAGGTCACCTTCCAGGTCCGCGCCTGGGACAACCTCCCCCGCGAGTTCGGCGGGCCCCAGGAAGGCCGCTCCGGGCTCCGCACCATCGAGCTGGCCCCCGAGGCCGAACCCTTCGTCTTCCAGGTCCAACTGGCCCTGGACCTGAGGATCCGCGAGGCCCTCGAGCGGATCCACCGGCAGCTCACCGAGGCCAAGAAGCTCTCCGGGCCGCTGCGGCGGTCCATGCCTTCCATCAAGCAGCTCGCCCCGGCCACCGCCGTGAAGATCGACCAGATGCGCGACCTGCTCCGCTCGGCCGAAAAGGACACCCGCGACCTCGCCCAGGCCGCCGACGGCAGCAGCTACACCCAGCTCACGCAGAAGCTGACCGCCCTGGGCGATGAGCACATCGGCAAGGCCCGCGAGCTGGCCGGGCTACTGAAGCTCACCGATGCCCGGAAGCAGCGGGCGGAGATGGCCGACGAGGCCGACTTCCAGATCGACCGGGCCATCGCCATCGTCTCCGAGCTGCTCAAGCAGTTCCAGGTGTGGACGGAGATGGCCCGCAAGGCCATGGAGCTGGAGATGCTCGCCCAGCGCCAGGAGGCCCTCGCCGCCCGCCGGGCCATGACGCAGGCCGCCACCATGCCCGCGACGACCCGACCGGCCGGGGACGCCGCCGGCGCCCGGGACCGGCAGGACTGGCAGCAGGACCAGAGACAGCTCGCCCGCGACGCCGCCGAGCTGCTCCGCGAGACCCCCGGCGGGCTGCACGAGGCCATGGACCGCCAGCAGAAACGCACCAAGGTGCTGGACAACCTCGCCAAGGCCCTCCAGCGAACCCAGCAGGCCCTCATCACCAAGACCAACGCCGCCGAGCAGATCCGAAAGATGAAGGGCGAGCTGGCCCAACTGGCGGCCGAGCAGCGGAAGCTCGCCGAGCAGATCGGGGCGATGACCAAGCAGGCCCAGCCGGTGCGACCGACGACGCGCCCGGCGTCGGAGGCGCACGCCAGCGCGTTGGCGGCGGCGCGGTCGCTGACGACGACTCGCCCGGCGGAGGCGATCAAGGAGCAGTCGGCCGCTGCGGGGGCCCTGGACCGGACGGCGGGGGAGGCGGGGAAGGAGCCCGCCCGCCACGCCGCCGCCGGGCTGGCGGAGTCGGCCGAAAGGATGGCCAAACGCCAGGAGCAGCTCGCCGGGCAGTCCCACCAGGCCCACCCGCACCAGCAGGCCGCCCACGCCGGTCAAAACGCCGCCGAGAAGGCC
>CAZNSB010000152.1:0-8207 GCA_964575155.1 uncultured Planctomycetaceae bacterium
CGCCATCGGCTCGCCGCCTGAGTTTTCTTGAGCTTTCGTAGCGTTGTAGTACTAAACCGTTGCCAGAATCCCCAAAGTCTTTCAGGAGTATGCACTTCGGGCGAGACCAGCCAGGACCTTGGCGCGAAACTTGGCGCTTTGGCCGACGCGATCGCTGGTGCCGACGCGGAGTTGGCGCAGCTGCTATCCGCCTGGGCTGGGCTGCCGAAGGCGATGAGGGCCGCCATCATGGCAATCGTGCAGGCCGCCACGCCCGCGAACAGGGACAAGCGGTGAAGCTTGCTTTCCAAAATCGCTCTGGACCGCGAACGCCTCGCCGTCCTGGGCCCGGGCCATCCGCATGGTCCGCGGCTTGGCCGGCAGGTCCACCGCCTTCGCCCAAGCGGCGAACTCGCGTGCGATGATCTGATTGGCCCCGGCGTTCTCGCCCTCTCCCATAAGCATCTGTAGCCGCGGGCCGGCGCCCACCAGGTCGTTCCCCAGGGTCAGGACGATGCCCCGGGCGATGCTGTTGTTCGCGACCTCGTAGCGGGCTCGGTTGCGGAGGGTTGCCCGTACGCCCGAGCCGGCCGCCGCGACCGGGCTCAGGGCGTCGGCGTTGGCCCAGTGCCGGCGGTTCTCGCCCGTTGTCCTGGCCACGTCGAAGCCCGCACGGATGACGCGGACGATGGGGCGCTCGGCCCTCGCCGGTGTGCGGATTCCAGCGGCCAGCCGGGCCAGAGCCCGGGCCGCTTCGTCCACTTTGGTCGCCATCGCCTGCATCAGATCGCCCCCGGCGGTATCAGTTGGCCGACCCGCAGGCCGAACGTCTTGCGCGTCCGGTCCGCCAGGGCGTCCTTGGCCGCGAGGTACCGGTCCGCGTCGATCAGATCGCGGAGCCGGTGCTGCCGGACGCTCCCGCTGTCCCCGCGGGCCTCGGCCGGCCCCTGGGCGTTGCTGGCGATGTTGCTTGACAAGTCCGGCGCCATGGTGCTTCTGTCCTCGCGCGACCCGGCGGCACGCGGCCCGGAAACAAAACGGGCCGCACAGGTGCACGGCCCCGTGCGGCCCTCGGACCTTCGGCGGCCGGCGCACTACTTGCCGACCCGCTGCCCGGTCGCATCGTCCGCCCTTATCGTCGGCCTCAGATTGTGTCGAGTCCAACGCTACGGCGCCCGGATTACACCGGTAGACATACGCGCTATACCGCTAGACATGCTCTTCCTGGAAAAACTCCCGGACACGCGCCCGATGCTCACGGGGAACTCCGTACAGGGGCACGTCGGCGCGGCCGAAGTCGTCATTCCCGCGACGGGCAATCAGGGCCTCGGCGTCGTCCTCCCCGAACTCGGCACCGATACGGTCGAGTGCCGTCTTGATCTCCCCCAACGCCGGCGGGCCCCGGCTGTCCAGGAGGCCGTCGGCCAGCTCGTGCATCGACAGCCCGTTCGGCGCCGGCGGCAGACTGGCGAGAAGCTCAATGTCAAACGGCGTCAACCTCGCCTGCGGATCTTCGCGGATCCTGTTGTCGATGTGCTCAGGCACATCGTGCCTCTCGTCCCAAGAAAGAAGCCCCGCCTCCACACCTGATCAGGTGAAGGCGGGGCTTCAGTTTCGTTCTCCGAAGACTCAGGCTTGGCCGGGCCTGTTTCTTGGGCAATATCTGATTATCGATTCCTCGGCATCGGCAGCGGCGAACGCGGCCGCGCCGGCCGATCATCCGATTGCACTGTCAGGCCAAGTTGGTCCGCATGCAAGCGATTCCCGGGCTAGAGACCCACATCATTACGTATCTAGACTCCCGCCAGTCTTTTTCTTGCAGGAAGAGAACCGGCGAGCGGCTCGGAATCGCCCGTTGAGGATGTCTGACTGCGCACGTATCCTGGCTCCGCCTGCGGCAGCCTTTCAGATAATCGCTGCAGGCAGTGGCGCCAAGCTCGGCCCGGCCAGGAGATCCAGAAGATCGTCCAGCGCCACCGGCTCGTCGCCGGCCTCTCCGGTGGCCCTCCCGGCCGCCGGCGGCTTGGCCGCCTCGGCCATGCGCTCCGCACGGGCGGGACGACCGAGCCGCCACGGGTCCGGCAACCCCTTCGAAGTCGCCGGCAGGCCACCGCGCGTTCCCGCCCCCGCCCCGGCGTCCGCTTCCGCCGCCGCCCCGTGGCCGATGCCCGACATCATCTCGCCCGCCGCGCCCAAGTCAAGGGCCGCCGCGCCGGCTGCCGCCGCGAGCACGCCGCCGCCCGGGGCCTCTCCCGCCGCCGCCGCGTCCCCGCCCCCCACGCTCCGCCCGAAGTTGTTGGCCAAGATCGTCAGGTCCACCACATCGACCTCGCCGTCCCCGTTGAAGTCAGCGTGCCACCAGCCTCTGTCGGGCAGCCCGAAGTTGTTGGCAAAGACCGTAAGGTCGCGCACGTCCACGACCCCGTCGCCGTTGGCGTCACCCCTCACGAGGATGCTGAAGTGCGCCTCATAGTCCCCGCCGGCTTGACCGTCGCCGTTACCGTCCAGCAGGTTCGCCGCTAGGTCCTGGACGCTGTCCCCTTTGACAGTCAGCGTGTAATGTCCGGCGGCCGGGCGGCCATTGAACGAGAGCGTGGCCCTACTGCTTCCTGGCGCATGAGCCAGCGTGGCAGAGGTCAGGTCCACCTCAACACCGACGTCGTCCATGACCATGATGTCCTTCTTCGAGATGGCAACGGCTTCCGAGAACTCAACGTCCAGGTCCCCCGTGGCCTGGGTCACCTGCATAGACTGGACAGTCGGTGGATCGCTTTCTCGGGCCGTACGAGCGGTCGCGGCAGGTCCAAGTGTCGTTTCAACCCCATCGGCGTTGCGTGCCATCGCCTGGAAGCTGTATTGCGTGTCCACGCTCAGCCCGACGACGGTAACGTCGGTCCAGGCGGGTGCCGTTTGCCAGACTGGCGTGGCGCTTGCGGCTCCGTCCGCGGCCACGTAGCTACCGGTTGTGGTGTTGTGGATAGCGTACTCGGTGTCGCTCGGGTTGGTGTCCGCCGCCAGCCCTATGACAACGACGGTTGTCTGGGTCACATCACCAAGGAGGGGAGCCGCTGGTACGGCCGCAAGGGTCCGACCCGAAGCTACGGCAGACCAAGCGGCCCGGCCGTCCGGAGAGGAGTCCAGAACCTGAACGCGGTACTCATACGCCGTGTTCGGCTCAAGCCCCGTGTCTTCGAATACTGGCGATGTCTGCCATCCGACCACGACCACACTTTCTCGTTCCAACTGGTACTTGAGAACTCCGCTGGCATCCTGTCCGTCGGGAGCTGTGACTCGCAGCGTCGTCGGGGCCACCGCCGCGACCTCGATCGACCCCGGCGTGAAGCTGGGATCCGCACCATCGGCCAGCAGGTAGTAGCGATGTACCTGCGTGATCCCCTGGGCCTCAGTGACATGGATAAGGATTTCGTCCCAGCCATCCGCCTCAGCGGGGAGCGGCCACTCGAACAGCCCGCTGGGATATAACGTTGCGCCAGTGGGGAGATCGGTAAATGTGAAGGTGTCGGTTGCGGCACACGGCACCTGCGCCTGATACAGGCTGCCCGGCCGGGCGAAGACGTCCCACTGACCAGCCTCCGGCGGGACAGTGGCCGCTCCACCGACAACCACGACGATCGACTCACTGTCGACGCCAATGTGCCCGTCCGTGTCGACGGCCGCT
Source organism: uncultured Planctomycetaceae bacterium (assembly GCA_964575155.1). Classification (GTDB taxonomy): domain Bacteria; phylum Planctomycetota; class Phycisphaerae; order SM23-33; family SM23-33; genus CAZNSB01. Next base: position 3,659 of record CAZNSB010000152.1, read on the forward strand.
ACGGTTGCCCGGTAGGTCTCCCCGTTGGCTAGACCATCGATGAGCACCTCTGCTTCCGATGCCACAGCGACTTGCCCGTAGTACTCGCCGGCGGCATCGGCGGACAGTCGGACCAAATAGTGATCCAGGTCAGGAGCAGGCGACGTATCCCACGTCAGCCGCGCCGACGTGTCCGTTCCCTCAGGGGCGCTGAGGCCGGTCACTTGGGCAGGGGCGCCCGGATCGGTCACCGTGACACGGCCCGTCGAGTAGCTCACCACCGGCACGTTGTCGCCGTCATCTATCACCCCGTAGACGTAGTAATCCCCTGTCGGCACTTCGCTTCTGTCCCACGTGTGGCTGTCCGTCTCATCGTCCTCTGTGTGGGAAGCGATCAGGACGCCGTCTGCGCCTTCGCGGTCTGTGTCATAGAACAAACGCACCGTAGCGTCCGAGTCGCTGTCTTCGTCCTCCCACGTGATGTTGACTCCGCTGCCCACCGTGTCGGCTTCAGGTTGCAGCACAGTCATAGTCGGAGCCACTAACGGCAACAGCCGCTCCAACCCCACTTCGCCCATTGCGCTCGCATCGGGCACTCGGAGCGTCCAGGTCCCGGACGCTGGTGCATTGATCACATAAAACGCCTCGGGTACATCCAGATTCTTGTAATGCGCGATCTCCGGGAACGTCCCGACGTTACCCGGAGTGACAACTGTCGTGCCGTCCGGCATGACCAGCTCCAGATCGCCGTCACCGGTCTCCCAATCGGCGCGGAAGATCACCCATTCCGTGCCCGGCACAATATCGAAGGTCTGCTCCGCTGCAGATGCCGAAGCGACAGCGCTCGCCCCGGTGAGGGGGGCCGCCTGCAGCGGCACCGCCACCCGAACCCGATCGAGGCTCGCGAACCAGTTGATCTCGCCGGTGTTCAGGTTGATCTCAATGGTGGGCTGAATCCGTCCTATGACCCAGATGTCGATCCAGGCTGTCCCTGCTAGGTAATCGTTCGTTGAATCCGCGTCGTCGACGGCCTGGAAGTAGACCCTGGCCCCCGCCAGTTCTGCCCCTCCCGCTATCGCCCCGAAAAACGGCGCGGAATGCGGAATGCGCAGCACCCCTCCCAGACCCCCTTGAAGGTTGTTGGCGTTATCCACCCGGAAGAAGCCCGTCAGGTCGAACAGAGGATCACTTGGGTCCCCTATGTCGAGATCGCCATCCACCTTGATCCCGGCTGCGTGGTCCCACTCAACATGCATGTTGCCCGAGGCAATCGGATTCGCCGGGTCACCCACCTTAACGGCGGCTGTGCCCTCCACGCGGCCCGACGTGTCGAGAATAGCGCTCAGGTCCAGCCACACCAGGGCTGCGTCACCTACCTGGGGGCCAATCGTCAATACGCAACGGGGGCTGATCTTGAGAGGGCCCCGGTATAGACCGCTGATGATCAGAGGGGGCGGCGAGTACGGCCCTTCCATCCCTCCGCCGATGGTATTGAGGAAAACCGGTGGGGTAGCCCAAATGGGCTTATTGATGCCGCTGACCTCCAATCCCACCGCCTCGAGGTGTCCCTCCTCGATCTGGACGCTTGCGCCGATCTCTGGCTCGACACCCGTGCCCAAGGGCACGCCGACATACCCTCCGCCGTAGTAATTGCCGCCCACAGTATCTAGGTAGATGTGGACATCTCGAACATAGACACCTGGCCCGATGTCAAGCCGCCCGACAGAGATGCTGCCAACCAGCTCCACGTTGCCCGCCGCGTCTATGCTGAAGAAGTTGCCCTCCGCCTCCGAGAGATTGACGCTTACGTCGCTGGTAATTGGTGGCAGGTCTAGGAGGAACTCGCCGGTAATCACGCCACGGGCAACGCCCCCGGGGTTCGACAATACGACCTGGGCGGACGTGGCCTCAAATGCCAGACCATTGAGGCTCAGCTCCAGGTCCGGCAAGACTAGGGCCATGTTGTAGGTCAGTTCGCCGGCCGAAGTGAGTGTCACGAAGTGCTCGCCGTCGAAATTGAGCGACACGCCCCCGAGTTCCTCAGGCAGGTTGACATAGCCGCGAATCTCCACCGCCCCGGACAGCAACTTGATGGAGCTGGCGTGGACCTCCATTCCTGCTACGTCCAGGGAACTGGCGAAGTCGTTGATGGTGTCGCACAGCAGTTCATCAACGTTGAAGTCGAACTCGCCTTCGTACAGCACGTTACCAGGCACCGGTAGATCCATCATCCAGAGCTGGCCATTGCCCCAGACGTCCTGCGTGGCTTCGTTGAACTGGAGCGTCCCGAGCACCTGGACGAGGTCGTTAAGCAGGATGGTTCCTTCGGCCGTCCAGACACCGTCGGCGCCCTGGGTGAAGCCGCTGGCCTCGATCTCGATGCCGCCCACCCTGTGCCCATCCGTCGGAGGCGGTAGTGGGCCCGGCGCGAAGCTCACAGTCAATGTATATGGCCCGATGCTGCCTGAGACGGCTCCGCTTGCCGCCACGAACGGGTCATAGAGGATATTGGCGTACCCGGTGACCGCAACGTAGTACGTCCCGGCTGCTAGATCGCATCCAAGGTAGCTGTCGTTCGTGGTGGCCTCCCCGGGCGCCGCAGCGTCGTCATTGGCGACCAATTCGACGCCGCTCGCGTCAAAGAGCCTCAGGTAGCTATCAAGTGGCGATCCAGTCTCTGCCGCGTCGACGTCGATCTCAATTCGCCCCTCGGCAGCAAGCGAAAAGCGGTACACGTCACGATCCGTCTCGGGCTGCGGGCCATCGCCAATGTAATCACTGACGGATGCCGGTCCTCCACTGAGATCGAGTTCGCGCGCTGCTGGCAACGTGTCGCCGGCACCCTCACGGCCGATGAGCGAGAGGATCTGATCCGCGAACGCTTGTGCGTCGGTCAATGCATCACGGGAAAACAGGCCGCCGGTAACATCCGCCATGATCTCGAGCGAAGCCGAATCCGCGCCGCCGATGTGCATCGTGCACACAGTTATTCCCCGGTCCCGGGCCTGTGCCAATGGCGACCCTGGGGAAGTGTCTACCGAGGATACACTGTCCGAAAGGAAGATGGCGATCTCGGCCCCACCGGCCACACCGTCGAACAACACATTCATGGCCAAAAGGGCGTCGTCGAAGTCCGTCTCGCCGCCGGATCGGAGCTGGCGCAACGCTTCCGTCAAATCTGGTTCTTCGTCCCCATCCTCGCTGGCATCGGGAGGTGACAGCCAATACTGATCTCCTGGAACATCCGGGGAGAGGTCCAGAGGACTGGCGGTCCCGGAGAACGAAATGGCTCCCACTTCGATGTCGTCGTATATTCCCAGGAGTCCATTCACTGCCAACACCCCCGCGATCTCCCCGTCCAGGATCGTGTTGCTCTCACCATCCTCATTGGGATCTCCGAATCCGGTCGAACCACTCGCCCCGTCGGTGCTGCCAGACACGTCGATCACGTACACCAGATTCAGGCGATCGTACGGGTTGGTCGCGGCCGATACGATGTCAATCACCATCGAATAGCGGCCATTGGGCACTTCGCCCGGGTCGTCTTCGTAGACGTGCAAGTAGTAGGTGCCATCCTGAAAGAAGTTGTAGCGCCAGTCGTCGTTCGCGTCCAGATCATCCAATACCTCCCCTGCATCCGACACTAGCTCGACTTGGTTGCTGAAAGGTGCCGCGTCGCTCCAACCGATCGTCAGCCTATCCCCACGTTCCGCGACGAACTGAAACCAGTCATGGTCGCCGTCCGCCATAAGTCCACGGATGGCCGGGAGGCCGTCTATCGAGTTGGCTGTCGCTCTCGTGTCGTTCGGCTCACCCTCGGGGGGGCCCGCCATAAAGCAAACGCCCAGGGCATACGGCCCCGTCGATCCGGGCACCCCGCTGCCAGCAGCCGCGGGGTCGTAACTGGCATTGGGACTTCCGGACATGCCAATGTAGTACCTGCCCTCGCCTAGGGACGCCTCCACGTAGCTGTCGATAGAAGACGTGCCCGTGTCCGGGTCCGTGGCGTCGTCATTGGCAGCGACCTCATTGCCGTCCGCATCAAAGACGCGTACGAAGCTGTCCAGCGGGGAGCCGTTTTCGGCCGCGTCCACATCGACAAGCAGCAGCCCGGCCGTGCCAAAGGTCAACGCGAACATGTCAACGTCGGCAGGTCCGCCCGGTGCACTGCCGATCCAACGGCTTAGGGACAGCCTCGCCTGAGGGAACTCGCCCAGGTCGGTCGCGTCGCCTAGAACGTCGCCTATGTAGTCTCGAGCAGGCAGTGTCAACCACGGGGCGTAATCGACCGTAGGGCGTGTTGGTGGTGAACTGTCCGGGTTGTGGTATATCTTGTCTTCTATCGCGGCGGGGTCTGTCGTGCCCCACCAGTTATTCTCGAGACTGATGACTGCGGAGGAGTCCCCGGAAGCTTGCGCAGACCCGAACTCGAAGTCGTTATTAGCTATTGAGGCGGTGGAAGTAGCGTCAATCGTCAGTTCTGCCTTGAGTGTGTTCTCCTGGGCACTTCCGCCGCTGCCCGCCAGGAAGCGCAGGTCCCCCTCCAAGGTGCAGTTCTGAAGATCCGCCG
>CAZNSB010000152.1:8307-10874 GCA_964575155.1 uncultured Planctomycetaceae bacterium
CGTTCACCGTCAGGTCCCAGGGACCGTCCACTTGGTCCACGCCCCCGGAACTGCCCGCCAGGAAGCGCAGGTCCCCCTCCAAGGTGCAGTTCTGAAGATCCGCCGTGCCGCCGCTCATCACGTCGATGTCCAGGCTGGTCCCCGTAAACGTCACCCAATTGGCCGACAGCGTTCCTTCTACATCCAGGTCGTAGACGCCCCCCAACTCCACACTCGGCAGAATGGTCAGACTGACCCCGGGCTCGACCGTCACCGTGGCGCTCAGAACGTAGCTGCCAAGGCCGTCCACAAACCCCAAAGTGCGAGAATTGTTCAGGGAACCCCTCAGCTTCATCTGTGGGTCCGCCGCCGTGAACGTATTGCCGCTGATGGCCCCCATCCCCGTGTCCGGATCCTCGAACCGCAGCGGAAATGTGTCGGTCAGCGTGCTCCCCACAACCGTGGGCGAACCACCGTCCATCTGGATGTATTCCAACGTGTTGTACTGGAGAGTCGGGGAAGCCCCATTCATCAGGTCAGCGGTCGCCAACTGGCTGTTCTCCACCGTGACCGCGCTGGTCCCGTTCACCGTCAGGTCCCAGGGACCGTCCACTTGGTCCACGCCCCCGGAACTGCCGCTGTAGAAGTAGATGGAGGTCGAGCTGCCAGAGATGGAGCATTCGGAAAGATCGACCTCACCCCCGTCATTCACGTCGATGTCAGTGCAGGCGCCCGTAAACGAGACCCCTGTAGCTGTGAGCAAGCCATCAACCTCGAAGTCGTCAGCGGAGGAGTTGACCTGAACTTCAACGCCGGGCATGATCGTCAAGCTCGCAGCAGCTTCTATGGTGATGTCGTCGTCCAGGAAGTAGGGCTCACTCAGATCGTCCCAGGTTTCGTGCCCCGTAATGGGTCCGCCCCATGTGCTCAGCAGCAACCTGGCTTCAAGCGGCTCGAAGACCGGCCGACCTCTCGCGTCGGAACTCCGTTTTCCCTTCATGTGCCTCTCCTGATGATGGCCTCTGCTCCGGGGGCAGTGACAGCGGCGGCTGGTCGGGGGACAGAGAACCCAGCCCCAAAACACCCCGGCTTCTGGCGCAAGCCGCCAGTATACCATGATTTCCGGCCACGCAGACGCCTTTCTCGCTGAAATTCGGGTATGCAGAAGCCATATGGCCGGCCCTACGCAGTGGCCAGAGCCTTGTAGCATGCCTGGCGGGTGACGCCGCGATCAGCTTCGCCCGGAACGGCTTCCGAATCGACAGAGAGCATAGGGGCACCGCCCAGGGGGTCACCCATGGGATTCTCCGGACTTCCTGTCCTGGATCATCAGAAAAACCTTTGTTTGCAGGGCCAAACGATGCCCGATTATGCTCCAATTCAGACTTCGATCTGGGAGATCCGGGGCACGAGCCCATCATCTGACCGGGCCCTCCCACGTCGTCACACGCTTCCCGCAGTGCCGGCACTCGCGACGGCGTAAGATGCGGCCGCCCCAGGCCGGGCGGGTGTAGACGACGCGGAAGTGCCGGCATCCGCAATAGCGACACTCCAGGCCCCGGCCGCCCGGCGCTTCGGATCCGGGCTCGACGCCCGGCGTGATCGGCTCGCCGTAGTACTTCCGTTGTCGGCCTTCGTCGTCGGCGCTCATCGTCTGCCTCGGTTCAGGTCCTCTTGCGTGTACCGCTTCCGCCGCCGGCCGGCCTGCGCGGCCTCCTGGCCCTGGCCCTTGGCCCCGAGCATGGAGGCGCCCACGGCGCAGCCGACGAGGCAGTCGAGCCAGTGATTGTCCGGCTTGCTCACCCGGAGCCGCCACTCGCGGGCGCTCCGGCCGTGGCCGTACGTCTCGGTCCATGTCTCCGAGCCCGCGACGTGCTCGGCAAAGAGCTCGTGCGGCCGGGCGCTCTTGCCGTAGAGGGTGATCGTCCCGCGCTCGCCGGCGGGCGTCGCCAGGCCGGCGTGGCAGAACGTCTTCCAGTAATTCGTGTCGATTGCCGCGTGCGGGAACTCGGCCGTCCCGCGGACGTTGGGCATGTACCAGCCCTTGACACGCGGCGCGGCTTCGCCGCCGTCGCCGCGCACCGCCGCCGAACGCGCGGCGTTGGCCACGTGTCAAGGGCCAGTGGTGCCCGTGCCTCTCGCCCGGCTTGCGGCGGTACTGACTGAAGGGCTTGCGAGCGGCGCCTATCCCGATGCCCCGGCTGGGCATGACGACGTGACAGTCAGCCAGAGCCGGCTGCTCGGCGTCGGAGGAGATCATCCAGTGCCGGAAGGCTCGGACGCTCTGGCTGAAGGCCTCGAAGTCCTCGGGGCTGAACACCTCGTAGTCCGGCCGGGGCCAGTCGAAGATGGCTTCCAGCTTCTTGTACAGCCGCTCGTAGCCGCCCTTGTAGGTCGGCGGGAAGCTGATGCAGACCCCCCCGGTGTCGGCACGGGCCTTTTCTGCCAAGAACTCCCGGCAGTCGCCGGCGAAGTAGGACGCGACTTGGAGGCCGGCGAGGGCTTTCTCGACCCGCTCGACCGTGGCGGCGTGGAGCTCCGGCCACCGCCTGCGGTACTCCGCGGCCATGCGGCGGCCGTAGGCGTTC
>CAZNSB010000153.1:0-10802 GCA_964575155.1 uncultured Planctomycetaceae bacterium
GCCGCCGGCGGCGAGGTAGGCCGACGTGAAGTGGCGCTTCAGGCCCCCGACGCGGACGGAGAAGTCACTGGCCCCCTCCGGAAGCCGCATGAGCACGTGCAGATGGTCCGGCAGCAGCACGATCCCGACCAGTTCAAACGGATGCCTTCGACGGACCTCCGAAAAGGCCCGCCGCAGCAGCCTGCGGGAGGAAGCCGAGGCCAGGATCGGCCGGCGGGAATGCGTGACAATAGTGAAGAAGAACGTCCCGCCCTCGACTCGCGCCCGCCGGTATTCCATGGCATATCCCCGATACGCCCCCCTATCCCGTCGCCCGGGTGACCCGCACGACGTGAAGTGTCGGGCAAGTATGCCCGACCTACCGCCTCATCCCAGGTTCCATCCCACGGGGGCGGCGGCGTCGCTGTTGATCACGGCGCTCTTGCGCTTGCAGAAGCCGAGAAGCCCCTCCATGCCCAGCTCCGTCCCCGTGCCGCTCATCTTGTGCGGGGGGACCGGGATCTGCGGGTAGCCGGTGAGCATGGTGTTGACCCAGATGATGCCGGTGTCCAGCGCGTGGACCATGCGCCCGGCCCGTTCGACGTTGCCGGTCCAGACCGACCCGCTCAGGCCGTAGCGGACGCCGTTGGCGATCCGGGTGGCCTCGGCCTCGTCGGCGAACCGCATGATGCTGAGCACGGGACCGAAGATCTCCTCCCGGGCGACTTTCATCTGCTCGGTCACGCCGGCCAGGAGCGTCGGCTTCACCCAGAAGCCCCCGGCCAGCTCGCCGGGCATCTGGAGCCTCCCGCCCCCGGCCAGGACGGTGCAGCCGGCGCCGGGGGCCTCCTGCATGTACCGCAGGGCCTTCTCGTACTGGGCGCGGGTGATCATGGGGCCGACGTGGGTGGCCTCCCGGCGCGGGTCGCCCACCTTGACCTTGGAGAGCTTGGCCGCCAGGAGCTGCTCAAGCTGCCCCGCTATCGAATCTTCCACGAGGCAGCGCGAGCAGGAGACGCACAACTGTCCGCAATTGGTGAAGACGCTGAAGAGGGCGGCCTCCGCCGCCCGCTCCAGGTCGGCGTCGGCGAAGACGACGATCGCGTTCTTCCCGCCGCATTCGAGGTTGACCGGTTTCATTTGCCCGGCCGCCAGGGTCTGTATCTCCCGCCCGACCTCCGTGGAGCCGACGAAGGCGATCTTCTTGACCTCCGGGTGGACGACGAGGTCGCGCCCCGGGCCGGGGCCAGGCCCCAACGCCACGTTCACGATCCCCGGCGGGATGCCGGCCTTCCCGGCCAGCTCGCCCAGCGCCACCGTCGTCAGCGGCGTCTCCTCGGGCGGCTTGACCACCACGGCGTTGCCCGCCGCCAGCGCCGGCGCCAGTTGCATCACCACGTTAACGAGGGGATAGTTCCACGGCGTGATGACCCCGACGACGCCGCAGGGCTCGTACAGGGTGAGGTGCAGCCCGCCGGGGGTGTTCTTGACGGCGCCGTCGATCTTGTCGGCCGCCCCCGCATAGTAGCGAAGCAGCGCCGCCGCAAAGGGCAGCTCCACCTCGCGCAGTTGCGTAATGGGCTTGCCCGAATCGAGCAGCTCCAGCTCGATCAGGCGATCGGCCTCGGCCTCGATCGCATCCGCCAGCCTCAGCAGCAGCAACCCGCGGTCGGCCGGTGCGAGCTTCCGCCAGCCGGGCGAGCGGAACGCGCGCCCGGCCGAGGACACCAGCCGGTCCACATCCTCCGTGGAGCAGCAGATCTGCCGGCCGATGTCCCTCCCCGTCGCCGGGTTCAGCACCGCCAGCTCCCCCCCACCGGCGTCGGTCATCTGCCTGCCCTCCAGCACGGGTGCGACTCGTATGGCGCCCATATTTGTCTCCTCACTGCCCCGGCCGGCCCCAGGCGGTCCCGCTGCGCGGCTTCCCTACTCTATGAGATGCCGCCCAAAAGACCAAGCTCGGCGTCAGGGAGACGGCTCGTCCGCGGCGCGGCTGTGAGCCGACGGCGTCGGCGGATCGAGCACCCGCCACGAGGGAGCTGCCCAAAGCAGCGCAAGCACTGGCGAATCCGCCGGAAATCGAGCAAAATGTGACGATGAGCCGCAGCATGGTAGGGTGTCCGAGCGGTTGAAGGAGCCGGTCTTGAAAACCGGTGGGCGCGCAAGCGTTCCGTGGGTTCGAATCCCACCCCTACCGTTGTTCGATTGCGGACCTGCCTGCCGGCAGGGACGGTTGCGGATCGCGGATTGAACGGCGAGGGGGTCGGCTGGGGAGGCGCCGACCTCCGGCGGGAAATCCGCAGTCCGCAATTCGCAATCCGCAATTCCCTGGCGCCTGCCGGACCTTTTGCCGCAAGGAGACCTCGCCGCCATGTCGAGGAAGCCCCACATCCTCATCCTGATGACCGACCAGCAGCGGGGGGACTGTCTCGGCTGCGCGGGCCATCCGGTCCTTCGGACCCCGAACATGGACCGCATCGCCGCCGAGGGAGTGCGTTTCGCCAGCGCCGTGACCACCTGCCCGGTCTCGATGCCGGCGCGGGCGAGCTTCGTGTCCGGTCTGTACTGCCACAACCACGGCATGTGGGGCAACGCGGGGCAACTGCCGGCCGGCGACGAGACCTTCTTCCACCACCTCCAGCGGGCGGGCTACGCCACGGGCTACATCGGCAAGAGCCATTTCTACGAGCACCGCGGCGGCGAGCACCTGCGCGACCACGAAGACTACATGCACGCCCGCGGGATCGACTCCGTTCACGAGACGACCGGCCCGTGGGCGACGGTCACGGTCGGCTCGTACCTGACCGACCACTGGGGCCCGGGGAAGTGGCAGGCCTTCCGGGACGACTACGAGAGGCGCCGGGGCACGCCGTGGGCGACGTGGGCGAGCCCGCTCTCGGAAGCCGACTTCCCCGACAGCTACGTCGGCCGGCGGGCGGTCGAGTTCGTCGAGGGCTTCGACGGCCGGAAGCCGTTCTGCCTGTTCGTCGGCTTCGGCGGGCCGCACGAGCCCTTCGACGCCCCCGGAAAGTACGCCACCATGTACCACCCCGCCGGGTGCCCGGCTCCCATCCCGCCCGAGCCGGCCGAGGACCTCCCCCCCGCCGCCGCCGCCCACGTCGGAACCCGCCAGAGGTTCCTCCGCGGCGCCCAGGAAATCCCGCCGGAGGCGGTCGCCGCCGCCCGGGCCAACTATTACGGCAAGATCTCGCTGATCGATCACTGGGTGGGGGGGGTCTTGGAGGCCCTGGGCGGTCGGGGCTGGCTGGAGGACACGCTGATCGTCTTCTGGTCGGACCACGGCGAGATGGCGGGGGACCACGGGCGGTTCTTCAAGAGCTGCTTCTACGAGTCGGCGGTTCGTGTGCCGCTGGTGCTTCGCTGGCCGGGGCGGCTGCCGGCGGGGGCGGTCCGCCCGCACCTGGGGCAGACGGTGGACGTCTTCGACACGCTGCTGGAGGCCGCCGGGTGCCCGCCGTCGTCGCGGAGCCTCGGGCGGAGCCTGCTGCCGGCCGCGGGCGACCCGGCCGCGCCCCTGCGCGAAGCCGCGTTCAGCGAGATCCGCCTCGACCGCCACGGCGGGCGGGGCACCATGGTCCGCACCGACCGCCACAAGTACGCCGTCAACGAATCGGGCGAGCCCCTGATGCTCTTCGACCTCGCCGCCGACCCCGCCGAGCAGCACAACCTCGCCGGCGAGACCGCCCACGCCGGCCTGCGGGCCGAGCTGGACCGGCGGGTCTACCGCTGGCTGCTGGGGACGCAGGTCAGCATGTGAGAGCCTATCCGAATAACCCGGTCGTCACGAGGCCGAGCGAGAAGGCCGAGGCCAAGGCGGCAGGCCCAAAACGCCCGGAGGCGTGGCTCTATGCCACGCTGAGGACGTTTTGGGCCGACAACGCAGGCATTGGCCTTCGCAGCCGGCCGCAGTAGAGCAGGTTATTCGGATAGGCTCTAGGCCAGCGGGGCGCCCTCGAGCCGTCGAGCGTGGCGGGAAGGGCACACACCGGGGCGCCTAGAATGAGTTGACGCGAACCAGAAAGGGAGAACTGGCAATGAGCTGTGCATACCCGATTGGGCTTGGGATCGTGCTGGGAGGCGGGCTGGGCTACGCCCTCAGCCGGGGGCTGTGCGCCGGCGGGGGGTGCCCGATCACCTCGAACCGCGCGCTGATGGTGCTGATAGGGGCGTTCTTCGGCGGGTGGCTTGCCCTGAGCGGCTGTTCGCGCGGGGCCGGCGGCAAGGCGGAGACCGCGCCCGCCGACGCCGGAGGCGAGGTGACCACGCCGGAGCAGTTCGCCGGACGGGTCGTCGAGGCGGGCACGCCCGCCCTGGTGGACTTCTACGCCGACCGGTGCCGCCCCTGCCGGGAGCTGGCCCCCATCCTGACGCGCCTGGAGGCCGAATACGCCGGCAGGGTGAGCTTCTTCCGCGTGGACGTGGAGGAGGCCCGCGAGCTGGCCTCGCAGCACCGCATCCGCTACCTGCCGACGCTGGTGCTCTACCGCGGCGGCAAGCAGGTCGGCCGCATCGAGGGCCGACCGTCTGAGAGCAACCTGCGAAGGCGCCTCGACGACTTGGCCAAGGGAGACTGAAGCCCGCCCCCGGGATCAGGCGGCGCGTCGCGCGTGGCGGTTCTCAAACTGACTGAAAGTCGTCCACAGATTACGCGGATTTCACAGATAAGTGATTGCAGCGCCGAACGTTGCGCTTGGTCTCATCGACCAGGCATCTCCGGGGCCTCCCCCGACGGAAACGGCCGCCACCCGTTCAGCACATACTCTCGGAGTCATTGCTCAGAAGCAACCTGCATCCGTGTAATCGGTGTAATCCGTGGACTTCTGCCCGATTCGGTCACTTTGAGCTGGTTGTCTGGCGTCAGCTTGCAGCTCCCCTTCCCACGGACAAAGGGCTTCGCGTTCGCCACCAGGAATTGCTGCGCAGATAGACGGCCGCTGGAGATGAAAGTCACGCATGCGGCGCGAGGTGTGGGGCGTCTGCGCGCGATACCTCGTGGCTCTCAATGCGCTTGCTCGGCCAGGCCTGTCCCTCATCTCCCCCTGCTCGCCGCGGCAACGATTCGGACAATCCCCCCGATCGTGTACCCGATGCCAAAACCGAACAGGCCGATCGTGACGAAGTACGTTCCTCCGTGCTGGGTGGCGGCAGTGTATGTTGCGCCGGTAACGATGACGCCCAGCACCGAGCAGACAATGCCAATCGCGAGGTACATTGCCCCCCTGCGCAGACCTTGGCGGCGATTCCTCGCTGCGGCTTCGTCAATAACCTGATCCACCTGATCTCGGGTGATGTCTCGCCGGAGCAGGTCGGCGCGCACGGTTTCAATCGTGGAACCGCTACTGAGCCTCGACGCGGAATACGCGATAAGAGAATCCAATTGACCCGGGTCGTCCTGCATTGACAGTCTTTCCCGGCCGCGAGGGCTCAGGAAACCTTCAGGGAACCTTTTGCGAACATCCACGGGGGCATATAGTAGCGTATATGCGTGACCGTACCGGCTGCAACATTCACCGAGATCGAATTCTTTCCGCAACGCGACATGAAGAGATACCGGAAGTACACCGTGACCTGGTGCCTGCCGGGCGATACCTCGAAGAAGTGCCTGCCCCAGGACCTCTTGTGTACCGTTCCGTCGATCTCGATTCGCGGAGAGCAAAAGAACAACAAGAAGGCAAGCGGGAAGAACCCTGCTTTCACCTCGATGCCGGTTATTCCTTGCCCTGTCATCGCATCATCTCCTTTCCTCGGCCATTGTGGCCTAACAGTAAGTATACGGACTGTACGAGACCCCACGCGGAGGACTCTGAATCTCGGCCCAAGGTCCCGTACCCAAGGCCTTTCGATGATAGCCACTCCCCCGGTCGGGGGTTTGATACAGCATGCATAAGGTCCGGTGATCGCTCACAAGGCGTCCTGCGCGCTCCTGACGCCGCGCCCACCGGCGGCGGGGGCGTGAACTGCGGTGAGGCGTGAGCTGACGCCGCTGCTGCAACGCCGTCACGCCCCGATGGGGCGTTCCGACGTTGTCATGCGTCCGCCCCGGCGGACCTTCGACTTCCCACAATGGCGACACTCCCGCCGGCAGATGACCTTCCCGCCCATCCCACCTGGCTGTAGGGTACCCGCAAGTGCTTCCAGCCGCAATAGCGACATGCCAGGGGGGTGTGGACAAAGCTCCTCCAACAGTCGGTGTCTGTAAGCACGTGTGCGAACCGGGCCGTGCGGCGGACGTTGGGGATGTACCAGCCCTTGACACGCGGCGCGGCTTGGCCGCCGTCGCCGCGCACCGGCGACGAAGGCGGAGCGTCGGCCGCGCGTCAAGGGCCAGTGGTTGCCCAGGACCTCGCCGGGCTTGCGCGAGTGGGCGGCGAAGGGCTTTCGGCCGGCGCCGGCCGGAGGCCTACATCATCGCCAAGCCCAGGCAGGCCGTCGTTATGCACAGGATGCTCGCCGCGCGCCACCAGCCCGGCCGGGCCGCCAAGCCCAGGCCCACGCACAGCAGCGCCAGCGGGATCAGTGGGAAGGCAAGGGCGATCGCCGACCCGCCGGGGCGATCCACGGCGGACAGATGGAAGGAGTTCTCGACCGGCGGCCATTGCGGGCTGGGCAGCAGCGCCACGTCGCGGTCCATGGCCGCGGGCGTCATGACGGCCCGCAGGCGGGTGAGGGTCTGCTCCGGCCCCAGCGCCTTCAGCAGGGCGGGCTCCACGACGCTGTTGATCTGGTAGCTATCGCCCTCGTAGCCGAAGAACCGCTTCGATTTCGCAAGCTCGGTGACGAAGACGCGTCCCCGCCGGGCCTCGCAGAGACCTCCGAAGAGCCTCTCGTAGTTGGTCCCGCTGGGGGCGCCCTTCTCAGGGGCCACACCCTTGGGCTCGATGGTTGCGTTCGCCCAGTTGGCGCAGGCGAATCGGCAGCCGGCGACGACGTACAGGACGATCTCGTTCTTCAGGTCAGCGGAGAGCCGGGAGATCTCCAGCGGGTACACCAGCTTCGTGTCGCGGTAGGTGTAGGTGATCGGGTGTGGCGCCAGTGTCGGCTTGTCGGCGACCTCCGGGCGGACGCGCATGGCCAGCCAGTGCCAGCCGTCCTCGACGTAGCGCTGGAAGACGCGCTCGGCCCCGACGGGGACGAAATACTCGTTCTCGTTGAGCCACCGGGTCAGGTCGTCGGCCTTGGTCGCCGAGAGGACGGCGTACTTGAAGATCCCCGCCGTGCCGCTGGAGACGACGACGACCGACCGCGGCAGCGAGACGGTGGCGCCGGACCGTCCGGCCGCGCAGCCGCAGGCGAACGGCCCGCCCTTCGACGACCGGCTGACCCTGTAGAACCTGGGCGCGGTCATGGCCTCCAGCTTCGCGAAGACCTCCGCGTCTCCCTTTTCCACGCGGCTGGGCTTGGCGGGTACGGGGACGACCCAGGCCAACTCCCTGGGCCCGGCGCGGAAGTGCGTCCGGAGGACGACCTGCACGGTCTTCCCGTCGGTGGCCAGCACCGCTTCCTGCCGCGGCGAGGCGACCATGGGCGGCGACTGGCCGACCTCGGTGATGACCGGCATCATGACGCCGTCCCCGCGGGCCGGCGCTGCGACCCAAAGAGCCGCTGCACCGGTCAGGCCAACGATCCACAGCCTCGACATGTTCCTCGCCCCTTTCCCAATCGGCTGCGCTGCCGGGCGGAGGGCCACCCCCCGCCCCGCCTGAGAATACCCGCGGCGGGCACTCCAGGCAATCCGCCGAAGCTCATCCCCTCTTGGCCAGGGCGGCCTGCACGGTCCGGGCGAGGAGCCTCTCGAAGCCCTTCTGGAGGTCGGCCAGGGCCTCGGCGGGGGCCTTACGGGAGAGCCTCCCCTCCTGGACGTCCTGGAAGGCGGCGGGGTAGGCCTTCTTGAGGTGGCAGTCGCCGGTGGCGGTGCCGAGGATCATGCCGGTGCGGCAGTCGAGAAGGACGGCCTGCATGACGGTGCGGTGCTCGCAGACGCTTCCCGGCACCAGCCAGAGGCCCAGCACCGTCCAGTAGAGGACGGCGGCCTCGTTGAAGTTGTCCACGGCGCGGTCGCTCTGGAGGTAGACCAGCAGCAGCTCGCAGTTGAGCTTGGCGGCGGCGACGCGGAGGGAGTGGAGGCTCGGGGTCCCGCCGCCGTGGCTGAGGGGGGTGACGGGGTGGACGCCGCGGACGTGCTCCCGCCCGGCGACGGCCTTTTCCCAGCCGGTCAGCTCCTCGGCGTCGATGGTCGCCAGCGCCGGCTGGTAGCCGCTGCACGCGCTGGCCAGCCGGGCAATCGCCACCGCCGTCGGCAGCTTCGCCCGCACGTCCACGTCCAGCAGGTCGGCGATGTCCTCGTCGGTCATGGCCTTTTCCAGCCGGCTGACCTGGGCGGGGTCGTTGATCAGCCCGCTTCCCGCCAGGGTCATCGGGGCCGCCAGCTCGTGACAAGTCGCGCATCCGCCCAGCGTGCCCGCCGCCAGCAGAACAACGACCGTGAGCTTGTTCATGGTCGGTCTCCTCTGGGGTGCGTTTGGAGCAGATACCGCGGCGGGTGCGTGGGTGCGCAAAAAAACCGCCTGCGCGTTGACGGGCGGCGTCGGCAGGGGCGAGAATTGGCGCAGGAAGCGGGGCCCTCGTGAGCGAAGAGGAGCGAGAGTTGACCGCCCGCGTCCTGGCGGGCGAGGCGGGCGCCTTCGAGGCGCTGCACGCCGCCCACGCCGGGCGCGTCAGGGCCTACCTGAGGCGGACCGGCTTCTCGGGCGCCGACGCCGACGACCTGGCCCAGGAGGCCTTTCTCCGGGCGTTCCGGTCGATGCGCAGCTTCGACCCGTCCAGGGGGAGCTTTCGCCTCTGGCTGGGGACCATCGCCCGAAACGTCGCCCGCAGCCGCTGGCACCGGCGCAGCCAGCCCGAGAGCTTCGACCCGGACCTCGCCGAGGAGATCTTCGCCGCCCCGGCCAATCCGCGCGACGCGCCGGAGGGGCGGGAGGAGGCCGAGGCGGTCCGCGGCTGCGTGGACGCCCTGCCGCCGGAGCTGTCGCGGGTGGTCCGGCTGCGTTACGTGGAGTCGCGGACGACGCGGGGCATCGCCGAGGCCACCGGCCTGCCGGAGGCGACGGTTCGCCTCCGGCTGAAAGAGGCGACGGACATACTGGCTGCGTGCATGAAGGAGAAAGGTTTTCTCCAATAGCGTCCGGTCCTGCGCGGACGGGGGGGCGGAAGGATATAGGATAGTGAAGCCATGAACGATGAACCCATCAGCTCCGACGATCGCCTGGAGGAGGCGCTGCGCCGGTGGGGCGCCGAGGAGGCCGCCCGCCAGGCACCCGCCCCGCCCGCTCCGGCGACCGCGACCGCCACGCCCTCCACCAGCCTCGTCTGGCGGGTCATGCGCGCCACCGCCGTCGCCGCCGCCCTGCTGCTGGCCGTGGGCGTCTGCCTGCACGTCGGATACAGCCTCGGCCGGGCCCGGACCGGACAGGCCCCCATCCTCACCACCTCCCCGGTGGCGGAAGACAAGATCGCCGACCTCGAAAGCAGGCTGGTCACGACGCAGGAGGAGCTTCGCCTGGCCCGGAGCCAGCTCCGCCGCGCCCCGCCCGCCGGCCAGGAAGCCGCCAGGAAGATCGCCGAGCTGGAGGAAAGACACGCCAGGGAGCTGGCAAGGCTCCAGGCCGAGCTCAAGAGCCGGCGCCCCACCTCCGCCCCCGCACGCGCCGAGATCGAGGCCCGCCTCAAGGAGCTGACCGGCGCGCTGGAGGCCGAGCGGGGCAATTCCGCTGCCGCCGCCGGTCAGTTGAAACAGGCCCAGGGCCAGTTGAAGCAGGCCCAGGACCAACTGACACGGACCCGGGGCGAGTTGAAGCAGGCCAGCGACGACTTCAAGCGGGCGCAAGAGCAGCTCGGCTCGGCCAAGGGCGATCTGGCGAGTTCCGAGAAGGCCCTGGCGGATCTGCGCAAGCGGCTGACGGCGGCGACGACCGAGCTGTCCCGGCTGAGCAAGACACACCAGCAGTTCGTGGCGGAGGGGCGGAAGGCGAAGGAGGAGCTGGCGGCGCTGAAGGCCCGACAGGTGGAGATGCTGGCGCAGTTCCAGCGGCTGTACCTGGCCGCGGCCGCTCCGGGCCAGCAGGCCTGGCCGGCGCGCCAGGCCGCCGCCAGGGCCGCCCGACTCGCCTGGACCTGCGGGCGGATCCGAAATGAAGTGCGCGTCAGCTCAACCACACAACTGCTGGAGAAGCTGGAGGTCGTCCTGACCAGGCTGGACCTCCTGGACGCCGACGATCCCGCGGCGGTGCAGTCGTTCGCGGCCCTTCTCGGCAGCAGCGGGCTGCTGGCCGAGATCGACCGGACCCTGGCGGCGGGCAAGGAGTCGGCGCGGGTCCGCGCCTGGCTATTGGAGGCCAGGCTGATCATCATGGGAGCCGACCGTGTCGGGTAGGACGAGCCAACTCCTCCTGTTCCTGATTGCCCTGTCGCCGGCGGGCGGGTGCGGCAACGTGCCGGTGTGGGAGGTGAACCCCTTCGCCCAGCCCAGGAAGCCCGACCCGCGCGACGTCGCCACCTTCGACGAGGCCGTCGCCCTGGCGAGCAACCTGCGCTTCGACGCGTCGGCCGAAAAGCTCCAGCAGGTGCTGGACCGCTTCGTGGCCGCCGGCGACCGGAAGCACGCCTCCGAGGCCATCTTCTGGCTGGGGTACTGCCGCGAGAAACAGGGCCGCCGGGACGAGGCCGAAAAGCTCTACCTCCGCGTGACCCGCAAGTACCGGCGGACCCGCGCCGCCGAACTGGCGCGGGAAAGGCTCTCCCAGCTC
>CAZNSB010000154.1:0-10787 GCA_964575155.1 uncultured Planctomycetaceae bacterium
AACGGATACGTCTGCAACCTCTTCATGGACTACGAGACCTTCGGCGAGCACCAGTGGGCCGACACCGGAATCTTCGGCTTCCTCCGGGCCGTGCCCGAAAAGGTCACGGCCCTCGGCAACGACTTCCTGACCGTCTCCGAGGCCATCGAACGCTACCCCTCCTCCGGCGAGCTGGACGTCCCCCACATGATCTCCTGGGCCGACATCGAGAGAGACATCTCCGCCTGGCTGGGCAACTCCATGCAGGCCAATGCCTTGTACGAGGTGTACGCCCTCGCCGACGAGGTCCTTGCCAGCGGCGAGGCGGCCCTGATCGAGGACTGGCGGAAGCTCCAGACCTCCGACCACTTCTACTACATGTGCACCAAGTACTTCTCCGACGGCGACGTCCACAAGTACTTCAATCCCTACGAGTCGCCGTATGACTCCTACATCAACTACATGAACATCCTCGATTCCATCCGCGTGCGCCTCGCCGACATCGGCGTCGCGACGTGACGCACCCGTCGGGAAGGGCGGCGCGGGGAGGCAGCGAGGCGGCGGGGACGTGCCGGGACCTCCACCGGACCGGCCGCGGTCCGGCCGGCGTCTCCGCCCGAACGGGAGACGGGACATGTTGAAGGAATACCAGAGCAAGACGAACCTCGGCGTCGGGGTGGGATTCCTGATGCAGCTGGTCGGGAGGTTTTTCCTCATCCCGCGGGGCGAGCTGGTGAGCACGGTCGGCTACGCGGTGGCCATGGCCGGGCTGGTGCTGTTCGCCTGGGGCTGCTCCTGCTACATGAAGGGCAAGGGCTACAATCCGGCGCTGGGGCTGCTGGGGCTGCTGAGCCTGATCGGGCTGATCGTGCTGGTATGCTTCCCCGACAAGCACAAGGGCGGCGCCCAGCCGCCGGGGGAGTCCGGCCCGCCCCCGCTGCCGCCGGCGGGCCAAGGCCCTTCGGCGTGAACCCCCGGCCGGTGGCCGGGGCCTTCGTGGAGGCCATGTGTCGTGAAGAAGAAGCCGCTGCTGGCCTTCCTGCTCGGTGCCGCGGTGGGGGCGGGGGGGATGTACGTGTGGCTGTCGCACCGCCACGAGACGGGGCCGTTCCGGGCGAACCGGGTCCGCTCGCCTGATGCCCCGACCGAAGGTGATCGGCAGTGGGCCGAGCCCGTTGACCAGCCGGGGCTCAAGAACTTCCACCGCGTCAGCGGCCGGCTGTACCGCGGCGCCCAGCCGACGGAAGACGGCTTCCGCCAACTCAAGGCCGGGGGCGTCCGGACGATCGTGAATCTCCGCTCGTTCAACTCCGACCGCGACCTGATCGGCGAGACGGGTCTGGGCTACGAGCACATCTACATGAAGGCCTACCACCCCGAGGAGGAGGAGGTGGTCCGCTTTCTCCAGATCGTCACCGACGAGGCCCGCACGCCGGTCTTCGTGCACTGCAAGCACGGCTCAGACCGCACCGGCGCGATGTGCGCGGTCTACCGGATCTTCGTCCAGGGCTGGAGCAAGGCCGAGGCGATCAAGGAGATGACCGAAGGAGGCTTCGGTTTTCACGGAACCTTCGACGGCCTCGTGGAATTCCTCGAAAAGCTCGACGTCGATGACATCAGGAAGCGGGCCGGGATCGCCAGGCCCGCCCGGGCCGCAACCCAGCCGCAGCCCGGCGCAGGTGGCTCGGGTGCATAAGGCCCGGCTCGGCCCCTCTCGCCCGGCTATAATTCCGCGGAGCCCTTGAAGCCGATACGGAGCGCGTATGACCCGAGCATCCAGCCGCAGAATTCTGCCTGAGCCCATCGTGGTCGCCTCGGCCGGCGCGGACTCGACGGAGCTGCTGGGCAGGGAGTGGCTCGTCGCGAACAAGCTGGGGGCCTATGCGTCTTCGACGGCGGCGGGCGTGAACACGCGCCGGTACCACGGGCTGCTGGTGGCGGCGACGCTGCCGCCGGGCGGAAGGATTGTCGCCCTGAGCTGCCTGATGGACCAGTTCATCCTGCCGGCCGAGCCCGACCGAGAGAAGGTCTTCGAGCTGGCGACGTTTGAGTTCCAGGGCGCCTTCTCGCCCGACGGCCGGGCCAACCTGGTCGAGTTCCGCAACGACCTGGCGGCGACGTTCGTGTACCGCTGCGGGGACGCCGAGCTGACCAAGGAGGTCATCCTCGCCGACGCCGCCAACGTGGCGGCGGTGCGTTACCGGCTGGGCGGCGGGGCGGGGGGTCGGCTTCGGCTGTGGCCGTTCCTGGCGCTGCGAGACTACCACGGGCTCTGCCGGGCCGATCCTGCCCGCCAGATGACCTTCCTGCACTTCCACGACGGCATCCGCGTGGAAGAGCGGTCCCCCGGGCCGGACACGCCGCCCCCGGGGGCCCCGGGCCGACGGGCCGCCCATGCCCTCCACCTGTCGGTAGCCTCTCCCGGCGGGGCGACCTTCCACCCCCAGCCGCAGTGGTGGTATCGCTTCCGCTACCGCGGCGACCTCGCCCGCGGGCAGGACGGGTTCGAGGACCTGTACACGCCCGGGGCGTTCGAGGCGGCGCTGGAGCCGAAGGAGGACGTCCAGCTCACCGCCTCGCTGGACGATCCGACGGAGTTGAACTTCTCGGCCACGGTCGCCCAGAAGCGGCGCCGGCTGGCGCGGGTGGTCCGCAGCCTGGGCGGGAAAGCCGACGAGACCTCCCGCCGCCTGGCGGCGGCCTCCGACGCGTTCGTGGTCTTGCGCGGGCAGCCCAACGTCCACCCCGCCACCACCCTCGTCGCCGGCTATCCCTGGTTCGCCGACTGGGGGCGGGACGCCATGATCGCCTCGGCGGGGCTGCTGCTGGAGACCCGGCGGTTCGATGAGGCCCGGTCGGTGCTGCGGCTGTTCGCCGATGCCGTCGATGACGGCATGGTGCCCAACTTCTTCAACGAGCGCGGCGGCCCGCCGGGGTTCAACAGCATCGACGCCTCGCTGTGGTTCGTCGTCGCCGCCGACCGGTACGTCGCCGCCAGCGGAAACGAGCGCGCCTGGCGGAACGACCTCTCCCCGGCCGTCGAGCGCATCCTCCAGGCCTATCACGACGGCACCCGGTTCGACATCCACGCCGACGCCGACGACCTGCTCGCCGGCGGAGACGAGCTCACGCAACTGACGTGGATGGACACGGAGCTGGACGCTCCGGCCGGACGCAGGCCCGTCACTCCGCGCCACGGAAAGGCCGTCGAGGTCAACGCCCTCTGGCACGCCGCCCTGCGCATCGCCGCCCGCAGGTGCCAGCCCGGCGAGCACTACGCCGACCTCGCCGAGCACGTCGCCGCCGCCTTCGCCCCCACCTTCTGGAACGAACAGGCCGGCTGCCTGTTCGACTGCGTCCGCGGCGAGGTCAAGGACCCCGCCGTCCGCCCCAACCAGATCCTCGCCGTGGCCCTGCCGGACTGCCCCCTGCTGCCCGAGAGGCAGCGATCCGTCGTCGAGGTCGTCCGCCGGGAGCTGCTCACCCCGATGGGGCTGCGAACCCTCGCCCCCGGCGACGGGCAGTACCGCGGGCGATACGGCGGCAGCTGGGAGGCGCGGGACATGGCCTACCACCAGGGGACGGTCTGGCCGTGGCTGATGGGCTCGTTCGTCGAGGCCTGGCTGAAGGTCAACGGCTTCTCCGCGGCAGCCCGCGAGCAGGCCCGGCGGTGGCTTGCCGGCTTCGACGCCCACCTCGCCGAAGCCGGGCTCGGATACGTCTCCGAGATCTTCGACGGCGACCCCCCCCACGCCCCCTGCGGGTGTATCGCCCAGGCCTGGTCCGTCGCAGAAATCCTCCGCGCAAAAAGGCTCGTAGAGAACCCGCCCAGCACCCCCCCCTGACCCGTCACGACGCCATCGAGGCCCGGGCCCCCTCGCCTGCGGCGACCGTTCGCCGTTGAAGACGCCCCGCGGCGCCCGGGCTCGCGGCGGCGATGATTCCTCTCGACGATAGCGGCGCTACGCCGGCGATGATAAGCTTGGCGTCGTGGAACGGGCCCTGCTCATCTCGATGCTGGTTGGTGTCGTCCCCACCGCCGCCGCGGAGATCACCGCCTCGCTGAAGGTCGCGGAGGTCCAGGACGTCGGGACGGCGCCGTATTCCACGGCGGAGCTGCGCCTGGCCAACGCCGCGCAGGTCGCGGTCGAGACGGTGCTGCTTCGTCCGGCCGGCGGCGGGCCGGTCGTCCGCCACGCCCTGGCGGCGGCCCCGGGGCAGGAAGCCGAGACGCCCGTGCCCCTGCCGGCCATCTCCCCGGTGCAGAGATACCAGGTCACCGCCCTGTCGGGCGCCGGCGAGGTGTTGGGCGTGGCCTGGGCGGAGATCACCTGGCCGCCGGAGCGGGTAGCCACCGACGTCTTCCTGGACGACGCCTATGCCCTGTGGCGCGACGCCCGGGCCGACTGGCCGAGGCGGACCCGACGAAACGCCATCCTGCTGCTGGCCATCTTCGCCACCGCCGCCGCCGCCGCGCTGGTCATCCGCCGCCCCGCGGGGCGGGTCGTCGCCCTGGCCGGGCTCATCGCCGCCGCAGCGGCGCTGGCCTTCATCGTGCCCGCCTGGCCGGACCCCGTCGAGGCCACCGAGTACCACCTGGAAATCCGCCGGGGCCCGGGGCACGTCAAGACCGATTCCTTCACCACGCTCGCCGCCCGCCGGACCGCCCGCGTGCTGCGCAGGAGCCCCGCGGTGCCCTACCCGGTGTATCCCGACCTGGCCGCCGCTGCCGCGGCCGCCCGGGTGGACCCGGCCGCCGGCACGATCGAACTGACCGTCCCCTGTGGCGGCGTCCGCATCCTCCGCCCGGCGGCGGCGATGCCGCAGGCCGGCGCCCTACCGGCCGCCGGCGACCTGACCGTCCGCACCGAAGGCGGCACGCCGACGGTCGCGGGGGAGTTTCCTTTCCCGTCTCGCTTCGTTCTCCGCGACGACTCGGTCTGGTCGATCCCCGGGCGGTCGGGGGCGGTCAGGGTTCCTCTGGTGCCCGAGCCGACCGCGCGGATCAGGCAGATCCTCTCCCCACCGGGTCGGGGGAGGCTCACCCGCCAGCACCTCCGCCTGCTCCGTTACTGGCAGGGGAAGTACCAGCGGGCGGACAAGCTGTACGTCCTGGGCTTCGCCCGCCTCGGCAGCCACTTCCGCATGGTGGTCGTTGAGCTGCCCGTCCCCGCCGCCGCCACGCGCCCGGCCTCGGCCCCCGCGACGGTGGCGCCGCCGGCCGGCGCCTCCCCGCCCCAGGGCCGCCCAAGAAGCCCTTGATTATTCTGAGCAGGCGCATATGCTGATGCATCGTGGGACCAGTTCGGGGCTGCGATGGTCTCCGCTGGCCAACCTCGAAAAGACATGCCTTTGCGGGCCCGCCCGGGGGGCGCGCGGAGTGGGAGGGAAGCATGAAGGGCGAACCGGCCTTCGAGGCGACCGCTCGCCCGGTTTTCCAACCCCTGGAGCAAAGGCTGCTGCTGGACGGCGTGGACGTGGGGCAGGCCTTCGGCTTTCTCGATGAGCAACTGGCCCAGTTTGCCGACTACGGGGACGTCTACACGGACGACAAAGCCGGCGGGAACCTCTACCAGGACGTGCTCTACATGAACACGGGTCTCGGGGGCACGCTGGAGGTCGACTCGGCCTGGACGACGGATGTCTTCGCCGGCCAGACCGCCTTGAAGATCTCGTGGAACGGTCAGGCCGGGAACGATACATACAAATGGGCCGCCCTGGCGTTCGTCTGGCCGAGAGACTTCTGGTCTCAACCGTACGACGTGGGCGGCTGGGACTTGTCGGCGGCGACGGAGCTGTCCTTCCAGGTCAGATCGGAGGGGACAGACGACAGTGTCGAGGTCGGGGTGGGCCTGGAAAACTATGACCCTTTGGAGCATCGCGAATGGATCACCCCCGGCGCTGCCTGGGCCGAACACACGATAGATCTCTCGACGTACTCGCTTTCGGGCCTGAATGGCGTCTTCGTCGTCGCCTTCAACGACCAGCATGACCCCGGCGCCGACGGCGTCACGGTGTATTTCGACAACGTCCGTTTCGACGCTCCCCCGGCCAACAACCTGCGGCTGCTTCAGAGCTACCGTGGGCAGGTCGGCGACCACGAGGTCTTCCTGAACCACGCTTACACCTACGACAACGCGCTGGCGGCGTTGGCGTACATGGCCGGGGGGAGCGATCACGACTGGCAGCAGGCCGCCGAGATCGTGCAGTGCTTCGACTGGATCCTGGATCACGAGACGATCGACTTCGGCTCCGGTCAGGCCTTTCTGAGGGACGCCTACCGGTCCGGGCCGATTCGCGACCCGGCCACAGACCAACCCCGCGTGGCGGGTCCGGAGATCTCCACGGGGAACAACGCCTGGGTCATGCTGGCCCTGATTGGCTACTACCGGCACACGGGCGAGGGGGAGTACCTCGACGACGCGGCGTGTATCGGCAGTTGGATCCACGCCAACTGCCACGACGCGGAAAACGGCGGCTACGTGCTGGGCCTGGACGAAAGCGGGGAACCTCGTCCGGGGCTGGAGCTCGTCAAGAGCACCGAGCACAACATCGACGTCTACGCCGCCTTCCATCTGCTGGCGGATGAGTACCCCAGGCTCGGCGACCCGGCCGCGGAGATGCTGTGGCGGGAGCGGGCGGACGACGCGGGCCACTTCGTCATGAGCATGTACGACCCCGGCGGCGGCGCGTTCTACGTCGGCACCACGAACGACGGAACGACCGCCAACGACGCCGTCTGGGCCCTGGACCCGCAAGCCTGGTCCGTCCTTGCCCTCTCCAAGCGCCCCGAGTATGCCCCGGAGATCGACTGGGGCGAGCCGCTGGCATGGGCGGAACGGGAGCTCCTGACGACCTGCTATTCGATACCGGGGCACACCGTGGACGGGGTGCAGGGCTTTGATTTCGGCAAGGACCTGGTCACGCCGGGTGAGCCCGATGGCGTCTGGGTGGAGGGCACCGGGCAGATGATCGCCGCGTATGCGTCCCGCGGAAAGTCTGCTGAAGACGAGTGGGCCCACTTTCGCACTCAGCTTCTGTATGTCCAGCAGGATCATCCCAACGGCGACGGCGGGGGGCTCGTCGCCGCGTGCGAGGATGCTTTGACGACGGGTTTCGACTGGTCCTATTTCGCAAAGCTGCACACCGGCGCCACCGCGTGGGCCGTGCTTGCCGAGTGCCAGCTCAACCCCTTCACGCTCACCGGATTGATCCCCGGTGACGCGAACCGTGACGGGCAGGTGGACGTCCGCGACCTGTGCGTCTTCGCCAACAACTTCGGCCGCTCCCCCGCGGAATGGCCCGACGGCGACTTCAACGGCGACGGCCAGGTGGACGTCCGCGACCTGTGCATCTTCGCCAACAATTTCAGCTTCGGCGCCGGCGGCGAGGGCTCCGCGTCGGCCGACGACGCTGCCGTAACTCCGGCGGCGGCCCTCGAGGCCGGCCTGGCCGGCTGGGACGCAGGCTCGGCCGGTGGCGACCTGCGGAGCCCTCGGCCGGGCGTCTCACAGGCCGCACCGGCCAGGTCGCCCGCCTGCCCTGCATGGCCTTCTCCCCTGCCCGCCGCGCTTGCGCCGGCCGGCACGTATGCAGCGTCGGCCGGCGCCGGCCGAGAACGTCGCGCGGCCGAGACGGCGCCGGCGGGCCTCGAGGGCGAGCCCCTGGGGGTGGACGATACCGTGGACCTCCTGGGCGGGCCGGAGCTGGTGGTGCTGCCGGCCGGCATGTGAGCTGGCGCGACCCGAAGCTGCTTCTTGAGAAGAGAACGCCCCTGCGCAGTCTGCGCTCTCCTGCCCGAAGCCCCGGGCGGGGACGTTTCCCGGACAGTACGAAAGTATCGGCCGGGAAATGCCGAATTCCCTTTCGAAGGTGGGGTCTGGCGGCGTGCGTGCCGGAGCCCTCGCCGATCCCATTGAGGCCCAGAGGGAGGCTCGTGGAAGATGCCCGGGGGCGGGTCAGAGATACAGGTCGACTACGTTCTCTCCTTCGGCGCCCTGGCGATGGTCGTCCTGTCCGTCGTCCTCCTGACCTTGCATCAACGGAAGGTCGGGAAGCTGCCGTGGGGCCTGCTGGGGCTGTTCGCGATAACGCACGGCTTCAACCGCTGGCTGGAACTGCTGGCGATGAGCCTGGCCGACGGCCCGGCCTTCAAGACAGCACGGACGCTCCTGTGGGCCGCCTCCTGCTTCTTCCTGGCGGATTTCGCCCGCATGGGTTGGCGGGCGGTTCGCGGGCGGGGCCCCGGGCGATGGGTCCTGCTCGTCCCCTTGGGCGCTTCGGCGCTGGGGGCGTTTGCGGGGCTGGACGGGCTGGGAGCGTCGGTGGCATACGGACTGGGCCTGCCGGGAGGAGTGGCGGCGGCGCTGGTCATGCTGAAGTCGGCTGGCCCGGAGGACCGCGGCCGGAACCTCCTGCGATTGACGGCGATCCTGCTTGCCCTCAGTGCCCTGACCTTCACGGTCGCCGTGCCGAAGGTGGATTTCCCTCCGGCGTCGGTGATCAACTCGGAAGCCTTTCCCGAGGTTGCGGGAATCGTGGTGCGGGGGCTGCTGGGGCTGTTCGCCATTGGGATGTCGCTTGCCCTGTGGGGCTATCACGAGGGGGCCCGGCTGGAAGCGGGCAAGGAATCCCAGGTCACCCCGAGGGCGCGGTGGGCGTTGGGAAAACTGCTGGCGGTGGTCATGCTGGTGTGGGTGACAGGCTGGTTCGCCACCAACAAGTATGCCGCCGAGATCGAGCAGACCCGCCGGAGGCATTTGCTGTCGCGGGCGGAGGTGGTCGCGTCCGGGCTGGATCTCCGGGCGGTCAGGCGCCTCGTCCGGGGCGAATCCGGCCAGCTCTCCGCCGCTCGCCGGGAGCTGAGAAGCCAGCTTGAGAGGATCGCTCTAGGCCAGCCTGACGTTCGGTGCATTTACCTGTTCGGCCACGGCCACGGCAGGGGCGCCGTTCTTCTCCATGCGGGTCTGCACGCTCACGCCACCCCGCCCCAGCCGTACGGCGACGCCCATATGCCGCTGCCCGGCGCCTTCACGCCGGACCGGGCGCTCGTGAGACGCCTGGTGGCCGACGGGCGGAGCGAGCGGCTCTCGGCCCTGGTCCCCATAGGAGATCCGCAGACGTCCGGGACGTTGGCGACCCTCGGGCTGGATGTGGATGCGGGCGGTTGGCGCGCGGGCCTGGCCACGCACCGCCTGCTTCCCATCGGCATGGTGGTGCTGATCAGCTTCCTGATGCTCATCAGTTTCGTCCATTCGCAGCGGACCAAGGAGATGGCGGCGGCGGCTCGGGACGCGAGTCGGGCCAAGAGCGAGTTCCTGGCCAACATGAGCCACGAAATCCGGACGCCCATGAACGGGGTGATCGGAATGGCCGAACTCCTGCTCGAGACCGAGCTGATCCCGCAGCAGAAGCGATTCGCCGAGACGCTCTGCCGTTCCGCGGAGTCCCTGTTGACGATCATCAACGACATTCTGGACTTTTCGAAGATCGAGGCCGGCCGGCTTGATCTGAGCCCCCTGCCGTTCGATCTTCAATCGGCGGTGGAGGACGTTGCCCACCTGGTGGCGCCCGCGGCGAGGGAGAAGGGCGTCGAGGTCGTCACCCGCTACGCCCCCGGCGCGCCTCGCTGGCTGATGGGCGATGCCGGAAGGGTCCGCCAGGTCCTGACCAACCTCGCCGGCAACGCCGTCAAGTTCACCCGCGAGGGATACGTGCTGATCGCAGTGGAGTGCCGGACGCGTCCCGGCGGGCAAGCCGAGGTGCACGTGAGGGTGGAGGACACGGGCATCGGCATCCCCGAAGACAAGCTGGAGCATATCTTTGACAAGTTCACCCAGGCCGACGCCTCCACGACCCGGCAGTTCGGCGGCACCGGCCTGGGGCTGGCCATCAGCCGACAGCTCGTCCAGATGATGGGCGGACGCATCTGGGTCGAGAGCAAGCCCGGCGAAGGCAGCACCTTCCATTTCACCGTTGCCCTGGAGGCAGTCGAGGAGCCCCCCGCGCAGCCCGGCGCGCCGACCCCGGCCGACCTGGCGGGCATGTCCGTCCTGGTCGTGGACGACAACCCCGTCAATCGCGAGGTCCTCGACGAGATCCTGCGGTCGTGGCGGATGAGGCCCGTCCTGGCCGACAGCGGCCGCGCCGCCCAGGAGCTGATGGCCCAGGCCCGTCAGGCCGGGGAGAGCTTCGGGTTGGTGATCCTGGACGTGTGCATGCCGGAGATGGACGGTTTCGATCTGGCCGGGGAGATCCTTCGCGACCGGCGGTCGGCGGCAGGGCCCGTCATTGTCCTGTCCTCCTCCGACCACGGGGAGGAGGTGAAGCGATGCAGCCGATTGGGCGTGGACTCCTTCCTGGTCAAGCCGGTCCGACAGATGGAGCTGCTGGAGGCCGTCCTGGCCGTCCTCGGGAAGGCCCCCCGCAAGGATCGGCCGGACAAGAAGACGCCCCCGGCCGGGCGGGCACAACGTCGGCTGAAGGTCCTGCTGGCTGAGGACAACGCCGTCAACCAGGAGGTGGCGGTGGCCGTCCTGGAGGCCCTCGGCCACCGGGTCGTGCTGGCCGAGAACGGCCAGGAGGCGGTGGCGGCGGCGGGGAGGGAATCCTTCGACTTCATCTTCATGGACGTCCAGATGCCCGTGATGAGCGGGCTGGAAGCGACGGCGGAGATCCGCCGGCAGGAGGCGGGCACTTCCCGCCACGTGCCCATCGTGGCCATGACCGCCCACGCCCTCAAGAGCGACCGCGATCAATGCATCGAGGCGGGCATGGACGGGTACGTCAGCAAGCCCGCGGGCGAAGAG
>CAZNSB010000155.1:0-2594 GCA_964575155.1 uncultured Planctomycetaceae bacterium
GCCGCAACCCCGTCAGGCCCTTCAGGTGCGCCAGACCCGCATCCGTGGTCTCCGTGTACCCAAGGCGGAGCCGCCGCAGCCCTGTCAGGCCCTCGAGGTGCACCAGACCCGCACCCGTGATCCCCTCGCAGCCCGTAAGGGCCAGCAGCCGCAACCCCATCAGGCTCTCGAGGTGCACCAGTCCCGTGTCCGAGATCCCCATGAACGTAAGCGTGAGTTCCTGCAACCCCGTCAGGCCCTTGAGGTGCGCCAGACCTGCGTCCGTGACCTTCGTGCTCCCAAGGTCGAGCCTCCGCAACCCCGGCACGCCCTTAAGGTGCGTCAAGTCGCCATCGACTACCCAGTCAGCAATGCGCAGCTCCGGGATCCTCTGTGCCGTGATCTCCCGGGCAAGGGCCTTCATGTCGACCCGCTTGAAGGCAACAACCCACCACGATACACAGGGCGGTATGTGCAACGGCCGAGCCGAGGGAGTCTCGCCAACGGTCACGTTCCACAATCCCCATTCGGCCTCGCGGATGCAACAGACCCTCAGGGGCAAGTCGGACGAGAACGTGCGCCCGCCCACCCTGGGTCGCTCCTCCCAGTGAGGTTCAGGTTCAGTCGGCTGGCGCAGGACGACCCATATTATGCAGGCTGCAATCGTTCCCAGGACAACGCACGCCACCAGGACCTTGATGCGTATGGAATTTCGCACGGCTTGGCCTCCCGCTCGACTTGCCGCCATAGGTGACTCCCCGCTCCCAACGATCAGGAGCATCGTTACCATCATCGCTTGCCCAGACAAGCGAGTCAATCCCGCAAACGGTCGTCCAGCGGTTGCCGCCCCCTTGCTGCACCGCGGATTGCGACTTGAGCCCCGACTGCTCCTTCGGCTTGAGAAACAATTCGGATTCCGAATAGGTTCCCTCTGGTGTCCTTGAAGGGGGCGAATCGGGGATGTCTAATAGTCTCTGAGCAACCCGCGGCCGGCCTCCAAGGCCGGGTCGCGGCAACCGAATACTGTCAAAGAATCCCGATGGGCATCGGGATGGCGGCTGGGCGGGCAGGTTCGGCACAATCGCTGGCGCGTTCGCCCTCCTGTGGGCGCGATGGCGCTTGCGTTGGGGCGGGCGGGGGCCTATCATGGCGTTGCCGTGCTAGGCGGGGCGTTAGCGGTGCCCTGATTCCCGGGCGACCGGGATGACCCGCAATCCGCTATAGCGGGGCTGAATCCTCCGCCGAGGTGGCCGTTCTGGTGGACCACCTCGACCGGCGTGGCGGCGATGAAGGCTGGGTCCTCTGCAATGCCGGGCCGTGAACCTGGTCAGGTCCGGAAGGAAGCAGCCATAAGCGATGCTTCGGCATGTGCCGGAGGGCTGCCTGGCTGGAGCTTGCCCGTCGGGGAAGACCCGTTGGGACACATCGACGCGGAGTGCACGGCATCTTGACAATTGCGGATTGTGGATTGCGGATTCACGGCGTGAGATAGCGGGCAATCCGCAATCCGAAATCCGAAATCCGGCATGGAGGCGGCCATGGAAGCGTACCTGGTGCTGGCCCGGAAGTATCGCCCGGAGACCTTCGATGAGGTCGTCGGGCAGGAGCCGATTGCGCGGACGCTGGTAGGCGCGATCAAATCTGGCCGGGTCGCACACGCGTATCTGTCTACCGGTACTCGCGGCGTGGGCAAGACGACGATGGCCCGCATTCTCGCCAAGGCACTGAACTGCCTTAGCGTAGATGCTCCGACGCCCCAGCCTTGCAACAAGTGCGACGCGTGCGTGGCGATCTCGCGCGGGGACGACATGGACGTCATCGAGATCGACGGGGCCTCCAACCGCGGGATCGACGAGATCCGCCAGCTCCGCGCCAACGCCATCTACCGCCCCAACCGCTGCCGCTACAAGGTCTACTACATCGACGAGGTCCACATGCTCACCAAGGAGGCCTTCAACGCCCTGTTGAAGACCCTGGAGGAGCCCCCCCCGCACGTGAAGTTCATCTTCGCGACCACCGAGCCGCTGAAGCTCCCCGCGACCATCGTTTCCCGCTGTCAGCGCTTCGACTTCCGCAACATCCCCACCCGCCTGATCGCCGGACACCTCGCCGCCGTCTGCAAGCGGGAGAAGGTGAAGGTCGACGAGGGGGCGATCTTTCGCATCGCGCGGGCGGCGGCCGGTTCCATGCGCGACGGGCTCAGCCTGCTGGACCAGCTCCTGGCGGGCGGGGAGGGAAGCATCGCCGAGGAAGACGTCATCCGCGTCCTGGGCACGCCCGGCGAGGAGCGGACGGGGCGGATCGTGGGGGCGATCGCGGGGGGCGATCCGGGCACGGCCCTGACGGAGCTGGACGGGCTGCTGGCGGGGGGGATCACGCTGGAGTCGGCGGTCGCGGCGGTGGGGGAGATGTTCCGGCAGATGATGCTGGCGAAGGTCTGCGGGCCCGACAGCGAGCTGATCGAGCTGCCGGATTCGGCGAGGAAGCAGGTGGCCGAGCTGGCCGAGAAGTTCGCCGCGCCCGCGCTGGTCCAGGCGGTGGCGGTTTGCCAGACGACGGCCCGGGGGCTGCGCGGGCTGGCGAGCGGGCGGGGGCTGGTGGAGGCGGCGCTGGTG
>CAZNSB010000155.1:2604-10176 GCA_964575155.1 uncultured Planctomycetaceae bacterium
GTTGTGCTGTCCGGGGTGTCATGGAGTCTTGGATGTGGTGGAGGGAGGCGGGGGGGGGGGGCTGGGGGAGGGGGCGCGGGTGCGTCTGGCGGCGGCGGAGAAGTTCGTGGACGCCGACAGCCTGATCCGCCGGCTGGAGGGTTTAGCCGCCGGCGGCACGCCGGCGGGGGCGGGGGGCGGGCGGCCGAGCGGTGTCGGCGGCGGTGGGCGTCCGCCCGCTGGGCGCCCGTATCAAAAAAAAAAGACGGTAGCTCCCGCGGCACCCGTCGCTAGGACCGCGACGCCACCACAGCCCCAGCCGAAGCGGACCCCGCTGGAGAACCCACGGTGGGAGCTGGCGTATCTCAGGAGCCACTGGGACGGGGTGGCCGAGGCCCTGGCGGAGACGCCGCAGGCGCGGGTCTCGGGCCTGCTGCGCCCGGCGAAGGTGCTGGGGCTGGACGGCGACGCCTTGAAGCTCGGTTACGACCAGGCCCATGAGTCCCTGCGCGAGCAGGCCCGGCGGCAGGACGGGCAGGTCACGGCGGCGCTGGGGAAGCTGTTCGGGCGGGAGGTCCGCTGCGAATACGTCCCCACCGGCGACGCCGGCGAGCCCCTCCGCAACAACAGCAATCATGAGGGCTCCGTGGTCCTGTCCAGCGCCGAGCGTGCGGCGGTCGCGGCGGACCCGGCCGTCAAGGCGGTTCTCGACTTCTTCGACGGTTCCGTCACCGACATCCGCCGCCCGGCCGCGGCCGCCGGCGAGCCGGCCGAAGATGATGAGGAATAGGAGCCCGTTGAAGAAGGGCACAACACGTGGCACGGGCACCCGCCTGCCAGCGGGCAGGTCTTGCCCGTGTACCAAGGCCTACAACTGGTCGGGACTTACGACATGGGCGAGACGCCCATGCCACCACGGAGGCCCTTCTTCAACGGGCTGATAGGCGGCCGACTCCGGACCTGCGGAGCGGCCGGGTCGGGGGGACTGGGCACAAGGAGACGTGATGTTCGGCGACATCGGCAAGATGCTTGCGTTGGCGGGCAGGATCAAGAGGGAGCTGCCTGCGCTTCGGGCGAAGCTGGCGGGGGCGGAGTACTCAGCCGAGGCCGGCGGGGGGGGCGTCGCGGCGACGGTCAACGGCAAGATGGAGCTGGTGGCGGTGAAGATGTCCCCGGACGTCGTTGCCGAGGGAGACGTGGAGATGTTGGCGGACCTGATCAAGTCCGCCGTGGCGGCCGCCCAGGCCAAGGCGGCCGAGGCGTCCGCCGAGGCCCTCCGGGAGTTGACCGGGGGGATGGAGCTGCCGGGGATGGAAGGGCTGATGCCGTGAGCGACTGTCTCAAGACGGTCGCCTGTCCAGGTTGCATCCGCGCCCCGACGCGGTGCCCGCGGAGGCAACAGGGCCAAACGGCAAGCCGCGTGGCTGGCCGTTTGGCGCCGTGGTTGGCTGCCAGAGCGGCATTGTCGCGTGTGTCGGATCGGACCGTTGCCTGGATGCGGGGAAGTGCTAAGATGGGCGGGCGCCATGGCGGAGCACGCCGGGACAATTGAGCGGCTGATGGCGGCGCTGGGGAAGCTGCCGGGCATTGGTACGAGGTCCGCCGAGCGCATCGCGTTTCACCTCCTCCGCGCCACCGAAGAGGAGGCCTTCGCCCTCGCCGACGCCGTCCGCGACCTCAAGACCAAGGTCCGCCCCTGCCGCGACTGCTTCAACATCGCCGAGGACGAGCTGTGCGGCATCTGCGCCGACGCGCGGCGGGACCGGTCCGTCCTCTGCGTGGTCGAGCAGCCGAAGGACCTGATGGCGCTGGAGGCCACCGGGGCCTACCGCGGGCTGTATCACGTGCTGATGGGGCACGTGGCCCCGCTGGAGGGCGTCGCGCCGGAGGACCTGACCATCGCCGCCCTGGCCGAACGCGTCAAGGCGGGGTCCGTCAGGGAGGTGATCCTGGCGACGAACCCGGACGTGGCCGGCGACGGCACGGCGCTTCAGGTGGCGGCGGCCCTGGCGGGGACCGGCGTGCGGATCACGCGCCTGGCCCGGGGGCTGCCTTCCGGCGGGCAGATCGAATACGCCAACCGCTCCGTCCTCACGGACGCCATCAGTCAGCGGCGGAGCATGTAGATCGCGCACCTGGCAGATTCCGGCGGATTCGGCGAACTGGCGGCGGCCGGTCAGGGTTTATGGAAGCGGGGGCCGGCCGGAAAGGATGAGGGCGCATGACAGCGCGGATTGGCTTGCTTGCGGCGGCCTTGACAACGGCGGCGCTGGCCGACGTGCCCATCACCAAGGTCAGGGCCCTCCGCAAGGTCCACAAGCTGGACAAGGACCACCAGGAGGTCTTCTACAAGTACGAGGATGAGGGGGAGTACGTCACGCCGCTGGACCAGGCCCGGCAGCGGGGCGCCGAGGCCGCCAAGGCGTGGGAGGAGTTCGAGAAGTCCCAAGAGCCGGTAGCCGTGCTGGCCCGGTCGCCGTTCGGGGGGGGCGAGACGGCCGGCAGCTACTGGCCGGCGGGGGTCAAGTGCGAGCTGCTCCGGAAGCTCATCGAGCCGCTGACCAAGCAGGGGCTCAAGGTGGTGCTGCCCGACCTGCCGCCGGAGAAAAAAGAGGGAGACGACGAGGACAAGGAAGAGGATGACGAGGAGGAGGTCAAGCCCTATCCCAAGATCGGGTTCTCCGAGGACTACGAATTCGTCGTGGTGATCGGGCTGCACCACGAGAAGATCCCCTACAAGGGCATCCGCTACAAGACCGGCGAGCAGCTCGTCCACCGCTTCTCCAGCCGGGTCAACGCCTGGGCGATCCTGTTCCACGCCCCGACGGGTTCTGCGTTCTGGGGCACTACCTCGGTGGCCAGGGCCGGCCACGGCACCGTGCCGGACACCCTCAACACCGCCGCGGAGGCGGCCCTGATGCGCCTGGACTTGACCAAGATCGGCGTCGGGGAGCTTTCCGGGCAGATCAAGGCGTTTTCCGAGCGGAAGGAGCTCCCGCGGATGGACGTGGCGGGGATGCTGGTGCAGACGCAGCGGGCCGACGCCGTGGCGGCGGTGATGAAGGCGGCCATTTCCAAGCCGGCGTTTCGCAACACGGTGTGGGTGGTGCGGCACTACAGCAATCGGGGCGTGGTCCAGGACTACCGAACCGACCCCGCCCAGGCGAAGGGCCGCGGGTGCGTCGAGGTCAACCAGCGCGTGCTGATGCGGGTCCTGCTGATGGAGCAGCTTCGCGGCATGCGCACCGTGCAGGGTTGTGTGCTGGCCGCCGGCATGCCGCTGATCGACGACATCGAGGTTCCCGAGATCGGCCGGAAGTACGTCAGCACGCTGGGCCCGGTCTTCGCGGACGACGAGGTGGTGCTGATCACCGAGCTCGCCCACAACCCGCCGCGCCACCGCAGGGGGATGTGGGGGCGCGACCCGGTCCGCGCGGTGCGGAACCTGGGGCGGTGCAAGGTGCACATTGACGAGGCGATGGCGGTGGCCCGGACCTTCGCGTCGCGGAAGCTGCCCCCGCCGCGACGAGGCAGGAGGCCGAGAAGGGACCCGCTGAAGGAGGCCGGCCAGGCGGCGATGAGGGAGCTGGCCAAGGCAAGGGCCGAGCGCGAAAAGAAGGTCCGCCAGGAGCTCAGGCGGATCAAAGAGGCGCTGGACTGACCCCCCGGCCGGGCATCGTGCGCTCGCCGAAGCCGCCCGCGGCCGGAGCCGGGCCGATTCCCGACGGGAGCGGTTTTTCCTGTCCGTGTTCTGTCGGGGGGGTCGGCGGGCGACATGGAATTCTTGACGGACGGGACGGCGGGAGGGGCGTTTTTCGGCGTCGAGGCCGGGGTTTCACTTCGGTGGTGTCGTTCGGTGGCCGAAGATAGTAAAATAGGAGCGCCATGAGACTGGACGTGACTCAACATCTCCGCCTGGAGCAGCGCATGAAGCTGTCTCCGCGCATCATCCAGGCGATGGAGATCCTCCAGCTTCCGCTGATGGCGCTACAGGAACGGATCGAGCAGGAGCTTTCCACCAACCCTTGCCTGGAGCTTCGCGAGGGCCCCGGCGAGGACGCCCCGCGCGCCTCGGAGACCGAAGACGCCGGGCCCGACCGGGGCGATGAGACCCTCGTCGTGGGCGAGGACGCCAACCGCGAGTCGGACTTCGAGCGGCTGGCGGACTTCGGCGACGCGTACGCCGAGGAGCTGGACTGGTCGGATCGCCCGGCCCGGCGGGCGGTGCGCGACGACGGCCGCGACCCCAAGCTCGACGCCCAGGCGAACTCCCCGGCCCGCGAACAGAGCCTGATGGATTACCTTCTCGGGCAGTGGGCCTTCGTGGAGCAGCCGGAGGAAATCAAAAGGGCCGGGTCGGCCATCATTGCTCGCATCGACGCCGACGGCTACCTGCGCACGCCGCTGGAGGAGCTGGTTCGCCCGGCCGCCGACGGCAGCCGACCCCCCGGAGCCGCCGACGCGCCGGTCACGCTGGAGGCGCTCCGGCAGGCCCTCCTTTGCGTGCAGAAGCTCGATCCCCCCGGGGTGGGGGCGCGCGACCTGCGGGAATGCCTGCTGATCCAACTGGACGCCGAGGCCGACGCCGGGCGCGACGTGGCGCTTCCCCGGCTGCTGGTCAGCGAGTTCCTCCGCGAGATCGAGTTGAACCACATCCCGCAGATCGCCAAGCGCACCGGGCGGTCGGTCGATGAGATCAACGCCGCCATCAACGGGCTCGCCCGCCTCGACCCCCATCCGGGCAAGCTGATCGGCTCGGCCCCCGTCCCCTACATCCTCCCCGACGCCGCCGTCGAGGTGGACGACGACGGCGGCCTCGTCGTCAAGATGCAGGGCGGCGACGGCTCGGGGCTGCGCCTGTCCAGGCTGTACCGCCAGATGGCCAGGTCGCGGAAGACCGACCCGGAGGCGAAGGACTTCCTCCGCAGGAACCTGCGATCGGCGCAGTGGCTGATCGGGGCCATCGGGCAGCGCCGCCAAACCATGCGCCGCGTCGTGGAGGAGGTCTTCGAAACGCAGAGGGAGTTCCTCGACCGCGGCCGAGAGGCCCTCAAGCCGCTGCCCATGACCGAGGTCGCCAAGAAGGTCGGCGTCCACGTCGCCACCGTCAGCCGGGCCGTTTCCGGAAAGTACGTCCAGACGCCGCGAGGCATCTTTCCGCTGCGGATGTTCTTCTCCGGCGGCAAGACCACTGCTGCGGGAGAGGACATGGCGTGGGAGGCGATCAAGGCCCGGCTGCGTGAGATCGTGGATAAGGAAGACAAGGCTCGCCCGCTTTCCGATGAGCAGGTGGCCAGCGCCTTGGGGGCCGCGGGGATCAAGATCGCCCGGCGGACCGTGGCCAAGTACCGGAACCTGCTCAACATCCCGTCGGCCCGGCAGCGAAGGAGATACTGAGCGCGATCCGGCGGAAGCCTTGCCGGTTGTGGCAGCGCTGTGAAAGGAAGTCGCAGATGGCCAGGAATGGATACCCAGTTTTGGCGGTCGCCGCGGCGGCGACGGCGGCCCTTCTGGCGGCGCCGGGGGGCTCTCAGACCCCCCCCCCGATCGGAAAGACCCGAACCCGAACCAGCCAGCCGGCCGGGTTCCTAAAGCTCGCCGAAAAGGCCCGCCGCCTGAAGGCCGTCCACGCCAAGGGCGCCGGCTACGTGGAGAGCGCCGACCCGCTCGAGCGCCCGCTGCCCCCGGAGAAAAAGAAGGTCGACTTCGAGGTGTGGGTCGTCCCGCCGGCGGCCAAGACCTCGCTGGCGACCGCGACCGGGGAGGTCCGCGTCAGTGACGGCCACAGCGCCTACACCCTGATCCGCAAGCCGGGCGCTCCGCCCCGCGGACGCAGGCGGCGGATCACGCCGCAGAATTTCTACGATGCCCTGGACATGGCGGCGGTCTACTGCGATGCCGCCAGCGGATACGCCAACCTCGCCCGCTCAGTCCGCTTCACGCCCACCGCCGCGCTGCCGCGGCACGCCAAGAAGTTCCCCGCCCTCCGGTGGTTCCAGTTGCAGGCCGTCACCTCCCCCCCTCACCATCTGGTGGCGGGGACCGAGTGGGTCAAGATGGGCCTGGATCCCGCCGACGGGCTGGTGCGGGTGATCGCGGGCGTGAAAGTCAAGGAGGACAGGCAGGCCAAGGGCGAGAAGAAGCCCAAGGTGCGCGTCGAGATCTCCGTGGTCTTCGAGGAGCTTGTCCACGGCCGGGTCAAGAAGAACGACCTGAAGCTCCCGCCCGCCGCCGCCGAGGCGGAATGGACCGACGCCGACACGGGCAGGCCCATACCCGCCCCCGTCCGGCTGATCGCCGCCAAGGAGCCGTAGGCGCCCGCGCCGGCCCGCCGTTTGCTGCACCGTTCTGGTGCTGCCGAGCGCCGGGCACTGCCTGCCGATTCCCGGGTACCCGTCGCCGGGCGCCGGCTACGATCTGTCCATGCGTGAGCGCATCGTGAGCATCCTGGGGAGGCTTCGCGTCCGGCTGGCGGTGGTCCGGACGGCCGAGGCCGCCGCCGTCGGCGCCGCCGCCGGCGGGTTCGTCGCCGCGGTCCTCATGGCGGCGCGCGTCCTCGCCGAGCCGTACCCTCTCGCCGCCGGCACCCTCTGCGGCGCGCTCCTGCTTGCCGGGGCGATCCTCTCGACCCGGCGGGCGCGCACGGCCATCGGCGGGCCCCGGTGGCTTCGACGATACCCCGCCGCAGCGGCGCTGATCAGCGGATTCGTGACGCTGCTGCACGTGCTCGACGGCTCCTTCGCGAACGTGGGGAAGAACTGGCTGTTCCTGTACGCGCCGTTCTGGACCGTGGTGGCGGGCGCCATCGCCCTGGCCCGCGGCGTTTCGCCCAGGGCCGCCGCCGTTCTCGCAGACCGCCGCGCCGACCTGAAGGAAAGGCTCGCCACCGCGTGGGAGCTGCACCAGGCGAGGAAGGCCTCCCTCTTTGCCGCCGCCGTGCGCAGCCAGGCCTCGGCCGCCGACGTCGGGGGGCGGGTGCGGGAGGTTCGGCTGGGGGAGCGGACCGCGGCGACGATCGGGGCGGCGGGGCTGGCGATGCTGGCGGCGGCCCTGATGCTCCCGTGGGAGGTGCTTCAGTCGCCTGCCGCCCGCCAGCGGCGGCAGTGGCGGCAGCGGGCGCCGCAGGCCGGCGAAACCCTCCGACTGCCGCTGGCCGGCATCGACGCCGATTCGCTCGATGACGAAGTCCTCGCCGAGAAGCTGCGCAGGCTCGGGGTCCTGGCGGAGGCATTGCGGGCCGCCCGACCCGAGGAAGCCCCGCGGTGGCAAGGCCGGGTCATCGAGCTGGACAGGCTCTCAGAGGCGCTCCGGCAGGCGGTGGAGTCCGGGCGGGTTGACCCGGCGACGGCGGGCCGGTTGAAGGAGTTGATCCGCGCCATCGAGCAGGCCGCCGGCGACCTCGCCGAGGGCATGAGCCGCCGCGGCGCAGAACTCGCCGCCTACCAGCCGACGCCCGTGCCGCCGGCGCCGCCGGCGACGGCGTCGGCGGAAGCCCCCGTCGGGTGGACCCGCGTCTTCAATCCGCAATACGCCGAGTTCGCCCGGACCCGCCCGGCGGACACGTCCCCGGCCCGTGCGGCGGCCCCGCCCGTC
>CAZNSB010000155.1:10186-10539 GCA_964575155.1 uncultured Planctomycetaceae bacterium
GGATCACAGAGGACA
Organism: uncultured Planctomycetaceae bacterium; assembly: GCA_964575155.1. Lineage (GTDB taxonomy): Bacteria > Planctomycetota > Phycisphaerae > SM23-33 > SM23-33 > CAZNSB01. The sequence goes on from CAZNSB010000155.1 coordinate 10,202, forward strand.
CAGAAGTTCTTTCAACAGCGAGTTGTGCAGGCAATCAGGTGTGGTTTCTAAACGAGCGCCCTGTTCATTGCGGGTTCCCTCGGCACGACCCAGACCATTCATCATAAAGCCGTTTCTTCAAAACGGTTTTGCTCTCTGTGGCCTTTGCTGCCTCTGTGACCTCCGTGGTTAATGAGAAATGCGGGCTAAAGCTCAGCCTCTCAGCCCGGTCGGATTGGCTTCGAGGAAGTCCGCGTGGTGCGCCCGCCCGGTCTTGCGCAGGTGCTCGACGTAGCGCGGGCCGATCTCGCGGCAGTGGTAGGGCCCGCCCTCGCGCATGACCGTCCACATGGGGTCGG
>CAZNSB010000156.1:0-10504 GCA_964575155.1 uncultured Planctomycetaceae bacterium
CCTCGGGCCCGGTGGTCTTGAGGTCGGCCGGGAGGAGGCAGTTGGCGGCCTTGACGGGCGCGGCCGCCGCCTGGACCGCCGCCAGCCGACCGGCGAAGGCAGACTCGCCCTCGCCCGGGCACAGGGCGCCGGCGACCGTGGTCTCGATGAAGTCCAGTCCCTCCACGGGGCGGGAGAGCTTTTCCGGGCTGGCACAGACTCCGATTCGCATGTGTCGCTCCGATCTCCGCGCCTGCATGCTCGCTGAAGCGAGCACGCCGGCTCACGCCACTGCTTCGTCGGCGGCGGGGCGGATCTCCGCCAGCAGCCGGCGGACGATCTCGTCGGACGTGATGCCCGCCGCCTCGGCGTTGAACGTGGTGATGATCCGGTGACGAAGCACCGGCAGCGCCATCGCCTGCACGTCCTCGCAGGTCACGTGGTACCGCCCGTGCAGGATCGCCCGCGCCTTCCCGCCCAGGATCATGTAGATGCTGGCCCTCGGCCCGGCGCCCCAGTTGACCAGCTCGTTGACGAAGTCCAGGGCCTCGTTGGACGCCGGACGCGACGCCCGGGCGAGGTTGCGGGCGTACTCGTGCACGTGGTCGGCGACCGGCACCCGCCGGACGATCTCCTGGAGGCGGAGGATCTCCTCCCCCGTCAGCGCCACCGACAGCGCCGCCTCGTAGGCGCTGGTGACCTGCTTCATGATCTGGATCTCCTCCTCGGAGGAGGGGTAGTCCACCAGGACCATGAACATGAACCGGTCGAGCTGCGCCTCCGGCAGCGGGTAGGTGCCCTCCTGCTCGATGGGGTTCTGCGTCGCCAGCACGAAGAACGGGTCGGGCAGGTGGTAGGTCTGCTCGCCGACGGTGACGTGGCGCTCCTGCATCGCCTCCAGCAGCGCCGCCTGCGTCTTGGGCGGCGTGCGGTTGATCTCGTCGGCCAGGATCATGTTCGCGAACAGCGGCCCGTGGACGAACCGGAACGCCCGCCTGCCCGTGGTGCGGTCTTCCTCCAGCACGTCCGTGCCGGTGATGTCCGACGGCATCAGGTCCGGGGTGAACTGGATCCGCTTGAACGACAGGTGCAGCACCGCCGCCAGCGTGCTCACCAGGAGCGTCTTGGCCAGACCCGGCACGCCCACCAGCAGCGCGTGCCCCCGGCAGAACATGGCCACCAGCACCTGCTCGATGACCTCGTTCTGCCCCACGATGACCCGCCCGATCATCTCGGTGATCTTCCCGTACGCCTCGTTGAGGTGCTTGACCGCCTGGATGTCTGCGTCGCTGGAAGTCTTCGTCTTGGCTTTCGACATGGAGGTCGACACTCCTTCCGGGGACGGTGCCCTTTCTCGCGCCCCGGCTGCCGCGCGCAGACCCGACGCGCACTTCCACCGCCCTGACCTGAAATGCGCAGAAACCCCGCGGGTTACGCAAAAAAAGCCCCCTGAGGCTCCTTCTCCGCCCCCGCGGGCGGACGAGCCCGGTGCCGCCTCAGCCCCTTCTGCCCTTCGGCTTGTCCTTGGGCTTCTCCTCCGGTGGGGCCCGGGTGACCTCGATCTCGCGGAGGTACTCCTGCCCGCCGTCCGTGCGGGTCTTGAACCGGACCGTCTGACCCGGGCGGAGCTTGTTGACGGCCGCCGCTAGCTTGACGTCCGGGGCGGGGTTGCCCTTCCGGTCCTTCCCGCTGTTGGGAACCGCCAGCGCGCGCTCCCCCGCGTCGGTCTTGACCACGGCGCAGACGTGCCTCTGCCCGTCGATCTCCTTGACGTCGCGCTTGACGAACCGGGCGGTCTGAGCCTCGGCGTGCGGGTAGATGGCCTTCAGGAAGATGTTCCGCCCGGCCTTGCGGACCTCCACGTCCACCCGGCTGCCTTCCCGGAACTCCTTGACCTGGGCGGCGATCTTCTCGTCGGAGACCCACTTTCCCTCCGGTCCCTTCTTGTTGGGCACCAGCAGGTCGGCGGTCTCGTCCCCCTTCTTGACGGTCACGCACAGGTAGCGTTGCAGGCCGACCTTCTTCTGGCCGATCTTCGCCACGGTGAAGTACTCGGGCAGGTCGGCGGCCACCCTGATGCCCCTGAACGACTTCAGGAAGGGCTTGCCCATGGTCTCCGCCGTGGTCACCTCGATGATGTCGCCGCGGCGAAGCTTCTTCACGAACTCCACCACGTGCGGGGGCGGGTCCATCATCGGGGACCTCGGGTTCTTGTTCGGCACCGCGATCGCAAGGGTCTTTCGCCCCTTCGCCGGAGCCACCAGCAGCACCATGCACCGCCGCCCGTGGAACTGCCCCTTCTTCCAGCCGAGGTACCGGACGGCCTGCGTCACCGACTTGTCCCTCTCCGCGCTTCTGCCGCGGGTCCCGGCGTCCCCGGCCTGGCAGGCGGCGGCGAGGACGCCCACGACCCAAACCAGCGTGACGGTTCGACGAAGCATGCCTGCTCTCCTTTTCGGGCGCCCCGGCCGGGGGCTCCCTCCGCGGGGCGGAGGCGACCTTCCGGGCTGGGGACGTCCCGGCGACCGGCGGCATGATACCCGCAGCCGGCGGCCCCGGTCATTCGACGGAGACGACCTCGGAGACTTCAGGCACCTGCTCTCTCAAGTGCTGCTCCACGCCCATCTTCAGGGTCATCGCGGACATGGGGCAGGCCCGGCAGGCGCCCTGAAAGCGAATGGACACCTTGCCGGTCTCGGCGTCGATCTCGACCAGCTCGATGTCGCCGCCGTGGGCCTGGATGCTTGGGCGTATCCGGGCGATGACCTCCTTGACTCGGTCGGTCAGTGTCGCTTCGGCTTTTTCTTCCTCTGCCATCAGTCTCTCCGATGCTGTCTCGCTGCCGCGCTTGTCGGTCCGCAGACCGGTCATACCATTATACCCGGCGATAGGCAAGCCCCCACCGCGGGCCGGATCGGCCGGTGGGCCGGTGGGGAATATCGCCCGCAGGCCCGGCCGCAGGAGCGCACCCAGCCCCCAATCGCCCCCGGCGCGGGCGACGGCCGCCGCGGCGGTGGGATTTTGTGCACCGCCATGTCTTTGATGGGGCGGATGTTACGGCTGGCGCCCCGGCCGGCGCCCCCGGCGGCACGGGGATTGCTCCACTGACAGGCAAGCAAGCCCGAGCGGGGCATTGAAAGCCGAATAGGAGCCGGGGCCGAAGAGGGCATGCGGTGGCGGTTGGTTGCCTTCCCGCCCCAGGCATATCGTTTCCTTCAGCGAATGTGTGGGTCCACCACACCAGGGCAGCCTCCTCGCGGGGCGCAGAAAAGGAAAGGGCAGGACAATGAACGCGAAGAGAACTTACATGGTGGCGTTGGCGATGCTGGTTGTGATCGGCCTGGTGATGCTGCCGGGTTGCCCCAGGCGCGGCAACGTGGACTGGCAGAACGGCAACGCCTTCTGGGATAACACCGCCGGCCAGGGCGGCAACAACGGCGGCGGCAACAACGGCGGCGGGCTGGTATGGATCGGCGGCCTGAACGGCCCGCCGGCAAACCCGAACAACGGCGGCAACAACGGCGGCAACAACGCCGGCAACAACGCCGTTAACAACGCCGGCAACCAGAACGGTGGGTTCGTCGTCAACCCCCCCGTCGGGCAGCTCGGCAATCTGGGCAACCTGAACGGTGGAAACGGCGGGGCTGCAAACAACAGTTCCGGCGGCCGGACGGCTCGACAGCGCCTCTTGGACCGGATGAACCGCAACCGCACCGCTCGCCTCAGCAACCGCCGTACCTCCGCGGGCAGCCGGGCCCGCCCACCTATCGGCCAGCGGCTTAACTGGCCGTAGGCCCCTGGCCCGCAGCGGTTGCAGGACCTGCTGCTGCTGCGGCGGCCGCACCCGGGCAGTACGAGCGTGTGATTCCAGCCGAGCCGGGCTCCTGCGAACTCGGTTCGGCTTTCCTTTCGCGCATCGGACGGTGTGGGCAGTATTGCCCGTTTGCCGCCGCCTGCTGGGCAGTGAGAGCCGGGCCGGATCATGCTTCGGTGAGGTGCCGCTCCGTTGCGGATATATGGGCTTCACCATGTTTAGCTGCTCGCGGCTGTTACGACGGGCTGCCCCGTAGCGGCGGCCAACCGGTGCTCCGGCACGCCCCTTGCTGTGCCGGACGGACGAACGGGCACAGGCGGGGCATTGAGAGCCGAATACGAAGTTGCGGCGAACGAGGGCATGCGGTTCGGCCGCGTGGCCTTCCTTCCCCGCGCGAGCGTCAAGTTTCTGGTACGGGCAGATGTTTAGGATTCCAGCCCATTCGTTCCGGGCACAGAGACAGGAAGGAGCAAGACGATGAAGACGAAAGCGATCCATCTCGTGACGGTTGGACTGACCCTGGTGGTCTCGGCCCCGGTTCGCGGGCAGGGCTCGGGCGGATGGGACTGCGCACTCAACTGGGCATCCGACTCGCCCGGCCAGGCCTCCCAGCGGACGAGGGCGCGCCGCTTCGCCCGGCCGCGCTTCGCCCGCCTGCCCGACAACCACCCGACCAGCGCCCGGGCCACCGCCCGCCCCTGTCCCCGGCGCCTCTTTAGCCTCAAGGACGCCGGGCGGTGCCTGAAGAAGTCCCCCGCCGCGCGGGGCAAGTGGGCCTGTGGCGGCTCTGCCTGCGCGGCGAATTCGGGCGTCCCCGGCCGGAATCCCAAGGACAGGCGGCGGCAGGTCGTTCGGCTGCCGGCGTACCCGTTCACCAGGCAGCCTGTCCGCCGGGCGCCGATCAGGATCGACACCGACCCCTCCCCGTCGCCCGTGGGGATCGACACGGACCCGTCCCCGCGGACGAACCCGGTCCGGATCGACACCGACCCGTCCCCGCGGACGAATCCGGTCCGGATCGACACGGACCCGTCCCCGCGGACCAACCCCGTCCGGATCGACACGGACCCGTCCCCGCGGACGAACCCGGTCCGGATCGACACCGACCCGTCCCCGCAGCCGAACCCGGTCCGGACCCGGGCGAATCCGAAGCTTCGGCAGCTCCGGCCGCGGACGCTCGCCCTTCCGGGCACCCATCCGACCCGGCAGCGGGCGCCCTTGACGCGCACGACCCCGCCCCGGCTCCGGCGCAGCCCGGCCACGCTGAAGGGCGTGCCCGAGAACAACATCGGCTGGCGGCAGCGCCGGCAGCAGCAGAGGGACCGGCGGCGGCGGGTCGCGGTGCGTCCAGAGCAGGGACAGCCGGCCCGGCCGGCGGGCGATCACCCCAGCAGCTACCGTCGGCAGGGGAGCTACGACCATCTGCTTCGGACCTGGAGGCTGCGTGGCAACCGGTAGGGATTCCGCCGGCTGCCGCAATCGGCCCGGGGCGGGCCCCGCTGGACGGGGTCCGGCCCGGGCTCCTGTATTGGGGCGTCCGGCCGCAGGTGGGGGATATTCCTCGCCGCGGGGGCCGGGCAGGGGAATGAGCCGCCGGCCGGGGTTCCGCCCTGGCCGAGGCCGGCACGGTCCTGGAATCCGGGCGCCTCAATAATTTCCTTCGGCAGCATAGGTTGCGCGGAATTCGCGACCGCCCGGCCGGCCCGGGCGCAGTTCTGGCACGAAGGTTGCCCTCGCCTATGGTAAGCAAGCCCGAGCGGGGCATTGAAAGCAGAATAGGAGCCGGGGCGAAAGAGGGCACGCGGCAGCGGTTGGCCGCCTTCTGCCCCAGGCACATCGTTTCCTTCAGGGCACGTGTGGGTCTACCACACCAGGGCAGCCTCCTTGCGGGGCACAGAAAAGGAAAGGGCAGGACAATGAACGCGAAGAGAACTTACATGGTGGCGTTGGCGATGCTGGTTGTGATCGGCCTGGTGATGCTGCCGGGTTGCCCCAGGCGCGGCAACGTGGACTGGCAGAACGGCAACGCCTTCTGGGATAACACCGCCGGCCAGGGCGGCAACAACGGCGGCGGGAACAACCAGGCGGGCCCGCGCCCCGGCCAACTCCAGTGGATGGGCGGCCAGCGTCCGGTGGCAAGGGGGCCCAACGGCCGGCCGCTTCGGCCGCTGATGTTCTTCCAGGGACCGTAGGCTCGTCGGGACACAGTCATCCTCGGGGCCGAGCCATTCTCCGCTGTCAGGGACAGGGCTGCGGAGAATGGCCGGCCCTTTTCTTGCGCCGCCGGCGGGCTACCCCCCCAGCCCCTGCATCCGCCGGAACAGCCACCGCGGCGCCCGCCCGCCGTGAAGCGGGAGCTGTGCGATCCGCCGCTTCATGGCCATAATATACCCGCTGGGCGGGTGACGTTCACCGGAGCCCGGCCGGCGGCATCGTTTGAATGGCCGTAGGCACGCGGGGGGCTCGCAGGGACCGGCTCGCGCGGGCCTTCGTGTTTGCGGGGGCGGGCCCCGCCGCAGCTTGACGGGGCCCCGAGGCGATATAGAATCGTCGGCAACTGCCCGCTATGGTCATGGCGAAGAACTCATCCGGGGACGTCGGCAGCGAAAGGACCCAGCGGCGGCGCAGACGACCTCTGACAGCGCCGCTGATTCTGCTGTCGATCCTGGTGGTCCTGGCCGGGGCGGGGTGGGCGTACGTCCATTTCTGGCTGTCCCGACCGGTCGGTTCCGGGCCGGCCGGCCCGGCCGTGCCGCGGGGCGCCTTTGCCAGCCCGTGGGTCACGCGAAGGGCCGTGCTTCTCGGCGTTGGCGACAGTGTGACGGCTGGCTTCGGCGCCACGGAGGGCCGGTCCTACTTCGACCGTCTGGTGCGGAACCCCGCCGATGAGTTCGAGGACATGCGCGGCATTTGTCTCTCGGCGGTGATGCCGAAACTGGAGTCCAGGAACATCGCCGGGGCCGGTACGAACTCGATTCAGCATGTCCAGCATCTCGCCCAACTGAAGCCGTACCCCGCTGACGTGCTTGGGATCGTCGTCATCAGCACGGGCGGGAACGATATCATCCACAGCTACGGCGGAAGGCCACCCGAAGACGGGGCGATGTTCGGTGCGTCTCTGGATCAGGCGCGGCCGTGGATTCAAGCGTTCGAACATCGCCTCGACGGCATGCTTCGGACGCTGCGCCGCCTCTTCCCCGGGGGATGCCACGTTTTCCTGGCGAACATCTATGACTTCACGGACGGCACGGGCGACGTCCAGAGCGCCGTGCCGCCCTTCCTGGGCGTGAAGGTGCCACACTGGCCGGACGGCCTGGCCGTGTTGGAGGCCTGCAACCGGGTCATTGCAGGCTGCGCCGAGAGACACTCCTTCGTTCGCCTGGTCGATATCCACGCCGCCTTCCTCGGCCACGGCATCCACTGCCGGAAGTTCTGGGTGGACACGTATCGCCGCGAAGATCCGTACTATTGGTATCAAGCGAACTTCGAGGATCCGAACGACCGGGGCTACGACGCCCTGCGGCGGCTGTTCCTGCTGGAGATGGTGAAGGCGTTGGGCCGGGCCGGGGCTCCCGCCCCGGCGCGGTCCGCCAGGTCCCGGCGGGCTGGTGCGTAGAGGTCGCCGGGCGGGCAGCTCAGGTGATCCTGTCGATCGCCGTGGTGTCGAGTCGCTTCTCGCCGCACCACATGCAGCGGTGGTGCCGGGAGGACATCACCGCCCCGCACTTGGGGCAGCGGGCGGGCTTGCCCCGGATCTTCCCGTCCGCTTTCCCGTCGGTCAGATCGAGCTGACGGACGCGATCGAGGAACTCCCGGTCGGTGATGCCGGTCTTTTCCTTCAGCAGCGAAAGGGCGGCCACGAACAGCAGCGCCATGCGATCGACGCGGTCGATCAGCCAGTGGAGGTCCCTGCCCACGTCCCGGACCTGCCAGTCGACGCGGTCGACGTCGGCGTGGATGTCGTCCATGTGCCGGTGCTGCCCGTACTCCCGCCACAGCGAGTCCCAGATGTCGTTGGTCAGCTTGTCCATGCGGTCGTCCTCTGGCGGGGCGGCGGCTATCGCGGCGGCCAGAAGCGGGCGGTGACCCAGGGGGCGATGTATTCGGCGACGAACTGGGCGCCGGCGCTGTCCATGTGCCCGCCGTAGTTGCCGGTGCGTTCCATTTTCCGGGTCCAGCCGCGCTGGTAGAGCTTGGGGAAGCTCCGGGAGAAGCCGGCGGCGCCGGCGGAGGCCCCGTGGACGCCATCGACGTTCCCGACCACGATGGTCCCCAGCCCCAGCAGCATGGTGTCGCGGTCGGAGTAGTAGTTGAGGATGCCGTTGCGGCAGCGGGCGAGGGCCTTGTCCAGCTTGTACCCGCTGGAGAGGCTGGCCGAGAGCAGGATGAGCCCGTCGACGTGGTGCTTCTCGTCGAGGCTCTCGGCGGCGAACACGGCCACGCCCCCGCCGCCGCTGTGCCCGACGACGTACACCGGTCGGCCGGGGTGCCCGTCCTGGTACTTGGCGACCATCTGGGCGACGCGCTGCCCGGCAACGCGGTTGCCGATGACGTCGGTCTGGTTGAGGATCAGCCCGATCCCCGGCACGGGCCAGCCCCACCCGTAGATCACCAGGGCCGACTCGCACCCGCCGCGGGAGAGCCCCTCGCGGATGCCGTAGCTGTTCGCGCCTTCGCCCTCGATCCCCGGCAGGATGATGACCAGCCCGTTTTCGAGCCTCTCCGGAGTGGCCCATTGCTCGTTGCCGCACCCGCCCGCCAGCAGGGCCGAAACCGTCAGCAGGACGTGCATGCCTTTCATGATCGCCTTTCCCTTCGCGCAGAGGGGGGTAGAACCACCGGCGGCGTCCTTCTACCAGAATCCTCGCCCGACGTCACGATCTTATCGGCGGCTCCGGCGGCGAAGTCAACCCCTTCCCCGGGGGGCCCCGGCGCCGGGCCGGCTACGGAAGCAGCCGGCGCATCTTCTGGAAGCTGCCCGCCTGCGGGTCGGGGCGGGCGACGGCGTGCCTGCGGTACTCGCTGGAGTCCTGGATGATCGCCTTGGTGCGCTCGATGCGGTCGGCGGTGTAGGGGTGGGTCCGGAACATCGCGCCGATCCGGCTGGGCTGCTCGTCGGCGGTGCCCTTGAGCTTCTCCAACAGCTCGACCATTCCCCAGGGGCTGTACCCGGCGGCGGTGAGGTATTTCATGCCGAACTCGTCGGCCTCGTCCTCGTGCTGCCGGCTGTAGCGGAGCGAGATCATGCCGCCGGCGATCTTGGCGCCGGCCTCGGCGGCCTCGCCCTTCTTCCCGCCCAGGGCCTTCCCGGCGAGCTGGGCGAGCACGGAGAGGCCCATCTGCTTCTGGAGCTGGTCGACGCTGTGCCCGGCGGCGACGTGGGCGGTCTCGTGCCCCAGCACGCCGGCGAGCTGCCGCTCGTTCGTCATCAGTTTCATCAGCCCCGCGGTGACGTAGATCTTCCCCCCCGGCAGGGCGAAGGCGTTCGGCACGTCGGAGGCCAGCAGGGCGTATTCGTAGGTCACGTCCTGGCGGTCGGAGGCCCGCCCCAGCTTCGCCCCCACCTGCCGGACGTAGCTCTGGAGCGCCGGGTTGGCCAGTTTGCCGCCGAACTCCTTCTCGAACTCGGGGGCGGCCTCCTGGCCCATGGCGACCTCCTGCTCGACGGAGATGAATCGGAGTTGGCGTTTCCCCGTGACGGGGTTGGTGGCGCAGCCGGCGCCGACCGCCGACAGCAGCAGAAGCCCCGGAAGGCCCATTCGAACGGTGCGGTTCATGGTCTTGCCTTTCCTTTGCCTGCCCGCCGCCCCCCGCCGCCGGACTGGTTCATTCTGAATGACCCTGCGCGATCCCGCGCCGCAGCCGGCGCTCCCGAAGCACGGCCCGACGCGGGGCCGCCGCGGGAAGCCCACGGATGGCTATCCGTGGGCTTTGCCGAACGCGCATCCACGTCCACGCCCATTGGCTCTGCCACCCGTTGGACCACACTAAAATACAGCGCGAAGAACCCGCAGTTCAACTCCCGGATTTTTTCATTGCGCCCGCGATTTTCTCGCTTGAAATCTCTCGTCTTCCGGCCAAAGAATGAAGCGACGGGGCGGCGGCCGGTAAAAGCGGCCCCGCCAAGGACGAGGGTTCGAACATGTCGCTTGACGAGATCACGGACAGGGAAGACGACGACCTCGGCGACTACGTCCCGGTGGCATACGCCCGATCGGCCGACGAGGCGGACTGGTACTGCCAGGTGCTCGAGGACCACGACATCCCCGCCCGCGCGGACGAGGACTACGCGCCTCCCCCGCCCGTCGCCGGCCAGCCCGTTCTCCCCGGCCTGCCCGTGCTGGTCCCCGAGTCCATGCTGGAGGAGGCCAGGGGGGTCATCGCCGAGGTCGAGGGAATGGAGGTCTTCGACGCCGATGCGGACGAGGAGGAGGAGGACCAGGACGAGCTGGGGCCGGGATACACCGCCGAGGCCACCCGGGACGAGGAGGAGCTGTGAGGCACTCGGCCTTCGCCCGCCCGCCGCGCCGCCGGCGCCGGGGTGTTCGCACCGGCGGGCGGAATATTGCACGATCGACCCCGGGATGCCGATAGAATCAATGACCTGTGTTGGATTGCGTGGGAGCGTGATGAGATGGGTGATGAAAGTGCCAAGGACGCAGGCGGCAGCGTGCCCGGCCCGGGCGAGGAGCCCACGGCGAAGGCGCCGGC
>CAZNSB010000157.1:0-10485 GCA_964575155.1 uncultured Planctomycetaceae bacterium
GCCCGGCTGGACCTCACCGCCGACAACGCGTACAAGAGCCTGGTGGACTCCAGGAAGGCCAACCTCCGCGGGCTCTCGCGCGAGCGGGGCAGCTCGGCCGTGGGCGACTGCGTCGCCAGGAAGAGCCCGCTGCCGGCCATGCTGCGGGGCGAGAAGGGGCACCCCGAGGTTCGGCTGGACGGGGACGGCCTCCGCCGCCTGGTCACGTGGATGGACGTGTACTCGCACAGGCAGGGCTGCTTCAGCGCCGAGCAGGAGCGGCGGCTGGGCGCGCTGCGGAAGAAATGGGCCGGCCTGCTGACCAGGCCCTGAGACGGCAGGTCGAAGTGTCGGGCAGGTACCCGCCTGCCGGCGGGCAGGTGCCCGACCTACAATCTCGTAAGGAGTCAGGCAATGCGGGCGAAGAGATTCTGGCGAGTGGTCGGAGTGGTCGTCGCGGGCTGGGCGGCGTTCGCGGGGGCTGCTCCCGGTGCCGCCGGGGACGCCGAGGAGGGCTTCGAGAGCCTCTTCAACGGCAAGGACCTCAGCGGATGGGACGGCAAGCCGGCGATGTGGTCGGTCCGGGACGGGGCCATCACCGGGCAGTCCACCAAGCCGATGCGGGGGAACACCTTTTTGATCTGGAAGGCCGGCGTGCTGGCCGACTTCGAGCTGCGGCTGTCGTTCCGGATCTTCGGCGGGAACTCGGGCATCCAGTTCCGCAGCAGGGACCGGGGCCGGTGGGTCGTCAGCGGCTACCAGGCCGACGTGGACGCCGCGAACCGCTACACGGGCATCCTGTACGAGGAGAAAGGCCGGGGCTTCCTGGCCAGGCTCGGGCAGAGGGTCGTCATCGACCCCGCCGGCAGGAAGGAGGTCGTCGGCAAGACGGCCGATCCCGCCCGGATCAAGGCGGCGGTCAAGGCCAAGGACTGGAATGAGTACGTCATCACCGCCCGCGGCGGGCACATCGTCCAGAAGATCAACGGGCTGGTCACCGTGGACGTCACCGACAACCAGCCCGCCCGACGCGCCCTCTCCGGCATCCTGGCCCTCCAGTTGCACGCCGGAGCGCCCATGAAGGTCCAGTTCAAGGACCTCCGGCTGAAGCGGCTCAAGCCCGCCCCCGCCACCCAGCCGGCCAAGGGCGACGCCGGCTGGCAGGACCTCTTCAACGGCAAGGACCTGACCGGATGGAAATGCGACCCCAACGCCTGGCGCGTCGAGCGGGGCGAGATGGTCTGCGGGTCGCTGGAAGGCAAACAGCCGCAGAAGTCGATCTGCTATCGCCGCCAGAAGGGCTTCGGCGACTTTGAGGCCGAGTTCGATATGAAGCTCCTGGGCGACGCGGAGACCGCCCACAGCGGCTTCCAGTTCCGGACGAAGATCGAGCGCGGGGGGCGAGCGAAGTCGTGGCGGCCCACCAACGGGTACGAGGCCTGCGGCGGGCCTTTCTGGGGCTCGCTGTTTGAGCGGTTCCGCCTCGGGCCCGACGGCAAGCTCGTCGCCGGGCGGGAGAGGCTGCACCAGGTGCCCCCGGGGAAGTGGCGGCCGGTGGTGAAAGCAGGCGACTGGAACCGCTTTCACGTCACGGCCGCCGGCGCCCGCATCCAGGTCCGCATCAACGGCACGCTGCTGACGGACTACACCGACCCCAAGGGCGCGGGTAAGGGCGAGGGCGTGGCCTTTCAGCTCCACGGCCCGCAGCCCATGCAGGTCCGGATACGCAACGTCCGCGTGCGGGACCTTTCGCGGAAGTGAACGAGGCGTGAAATCCGCCGCCCGATGTGGCAAAATGAGTCTGAGGACAGGAAAGGAGAATCGCCATGAGGACTTCGAGGCGGGCGGCGTTGACGGTTCTCGTCTCCGCGGGTCTCTGCTGCTGCTGGGGCTGCGGCAAGGACCGGGCGAAGAAACCCCCGCCGCAGGCCCGCCCCGCCCGCCCCGCGGGCGCCCAGCCGCGGTGGACCGCCACCAAGCTGACGGTCATCGACAAGATGAACGCGCCGGAGTCGGTGCTGGTGGACCCGGCGACGGGCGCCGCCTACGTCTCGAACATGGAGACCGACAAGGGGCAGTACTGGGGCGAGGACGGGACGGGGTTCGTTTCCCGGCTGAAGCCGGGGGGCGAACTGGACGTGCTGCGGTGGAAGGAGTCGAGTGCCCGGCTGCGGCTGCACTGCCCGAAGGGCATGTGCATGTTCGGGGGCTCCGTGCACGTCGCCGACGACACCCGGGTGGTGCGTTTCGCGGTGGACTCCGCCGGGGCCAGCGGGACGGTCAAGGGCATCCGGGGAAAGAGGCTCAACGACATGGCGACCGACGGCCGGGCCGTCTACGTCTCCGACACCGGCGCCGGGAAGATCTACAAGACCGACGGCGTCCTCGTCGAGGAGGTCAAGGCGCCCCCGGCCGTCAACGGCATCACCTTCTTCAAGGACAAGATGTTCGCCGTCAGTTGGGACCTCCACGACGTGTACGAGCTGGACCGGGCCGGGAAGAAGGAGCCCAAGCCCTTCGGCGTGGCGGAGCACTTCCAGAGCCTGGACGCCATCGAGGTGCTCGACGACGGCACCTTCATCGTCACCGACTGCACGGGCGGGAAGGTGTGCACGATCTCGCCCGACCGCAAGACCGTTCGCACCCTCGCCACGCTCCAGAGCGCCGCGGACGTGGGGCTGGACTACCAGCGCAGCCTCCTGTACGTCCCCCAGATCAGCAAGAACTGCGTGGTCGTCTACAGGCTCGAGAAGAAGTGACCCCCCTTCACCGCGGAGACCGCAGGCGACGGCAATTCACCGCCGAGAGCGCAGAGAACGCAGAGGTGGCATGTAGAAGAAACGGCAGGGACGCTCCTGCGCCGGGGGAGGTGCCTTGGGTGCGATGCCGTCCCGACACGGCTCCCAAGACAAGGCACGATGAGTGCGAACAAGAATCCTTTGTTCTCAGCGCTCTCCGCGGTGAAATGCTGTTCTCTCCGGTCTCCGCGGTGAAACGACGACCCTACGCGTACCGCCCGAGCCGGCGGTACGCCTCGAAGAGCGCCTCCACGTTCTCCAGGGGGGTGTCGGCCTGGATGTTGTGTGCGGTGCAGAAGACGAACCCCCCGCCGGCAGCGAGCGCGTCGAAGCGGTCCTGCACTTCCCGGCGGATCTCCTCGCGGGTGCCGAAGGGCAGGGTGCGCTGAATGGAGATCGACCCGTGGAAGCACAGGCGGCCGCCGAAGAGGCCTTTCAGCTCCGCGGGGTCCATGTCGCGGACGTCGGGCTGGAGCGGGTTGAGGATGTCCAGCCCGCACTCGATCATGTCCGGGATGATCGCCTTGACGGACCCGCAGGAGTGGTGCGCGACCCGGCAGCCGTACGCGTGCCCCAGCTCGATGAAGCCCTTGAACCCGCCGCGAAGGAACCGCCGCCACATCTCCGGCGACATGAAGGGCCCGTTCTGCGTGCCGAAGTCGTCGCCCGTGAAGAAGATGTCGATCGCGCCGGCGCCGGCGGCCAGCGTCCGCCGCGCGTACGCCATGTAGAACCCGGCGATGCGGGCGAAGATGTACTCGGCGATCTCGGGGCTCAGCACGAGGTCTTCGAGGATCTTTGCGATTCCGCGGAGGTACATGGCCGGCTTGAGCTGGGCGCACCGGTTCGTGCGGTCGCCCATGAAGACGACCGCCTTCCCCGCCCGCCGGGCCTCCGCCGCCTGCTCGCGCACGCAGCCGTAATCGAACCAGTCGGGGCTGGGCCAATGGGGGTAGTCGCGGACCTCCTCGACCGAGGCGGCGCGTTCCAGCGGGAAGGCGGTCACCTCCCGGTACGTGCCGGCCTTCTCCCCGGAGCCCACTTCCACCCGGATGCGGGGCACGCCCCAGTGGTCTTCCACGCTGCCGTCGGGATGCTGACGGGGTTCCGGGCCGACGTACCTCGGCCCGCGGATGTACCTGAAGTCCACGTCGAGATGACGCAGCAGCTCCTCCTGCGAGGAAAACCCGTGGCGCTGAAGCAGCCTGGCGTTGATCTCCGAGGTCGCCCAGTAGTCGACGGGGACGCGGTCCGGCTGCTCGTGGGCCAGGGCCAGGGCGACTCGTTCTCTCGAATCCATCCCAAACGCTCCGGGCTGCCGATCGCGCGTCTTTCGGCTCCGCCCGCCGGGTGCGTCGGGGCCGTCACCGCCTCCTCGCGCCGCCGCAGGCGGTGACCTCCAGCTCGAAGAGGAGCTCGCCCCGGCAAATGTCCGAGATCACGCTCACGCAGGGCCAGGGGAGGTCGCCGTAATCGCCCAGCCAGAACTCCTCGACCTGGGGCGTCTTGGAGTAGGCCAGGGCCCCGACGACGTCCTCGTCCCGGCAGCCGGCGTCGCCGAGGACGGCGCGGACGTTGGCCAGGGTCATGTCGATCTGCCCGCGGACATCGCCGAGGCGGCGGGTGATCCCCTCGGCGTCGATGGCGGCCGTGCCGGAGACCCAGACCGTCTCCCCGCCGGGGGTGCCCGCCCGCGCCGCCCGCGAGAAGGCCGAGCCGTAGGCGTAGGGCGAGCCCTGCCTGCCCGCCGCCGGGAAAAACTCGATGTCCTCCTCCGCCCCGATGATGGCCAGCAGGTCCAGCGCGCAGTCGGCGTGGTCGCCCCCCCCGCCGGGGGCGGAAGGGCAGGCCGGCGGGACCCCGATGCCCGTGCTGGCGGGCACGCGGGGCCGGCCCGCGGGGCCGGCGCCGGTCAGCCCCCGCTCGGCGAAGAACCGGGTCCTGACGCGGTTGAAGTCGTCGTACCAGGAAAGGATGTCCCCCAGCCACAGCCACGTCCGCGCCACCGAGCGCATGTCCCCGCCGGCCTGTCGCAGGAGCGTCTCGGCCGTCTCCAGGGCCGCCCGCGCCTGCGCCGGCGGTGACCCGGCGGCGGCGGAGACCTGCGACAGCGAGACGTACGCGAGCTGGCCGAGGCGGAGGACCCTCCCGGCCGGCGCCCCCGACGCCGGGAGCGGTTCCGGAACGCCGTCGCCGCAGACGGCGTGGACCTGGAGGCCGGCAACCTCGCCGTGCGGGCCGGCGGGGCTCACCAGCAGCGCCGGGGCCGGGCCTTCGGCGAGGTCGGCGTACGCCCGGGCCCGGACCTCCAGGGCCGCCGCCATCGCCCCCGGCGTCCCGAACACCCGCTCCTGAAAGATCCTCGCCCCCGCCTCCCGCAGCGCCTCGGCGGCGGCATGGAAGGTCTCGGCGAGCTGGTCGGCGGCGGGCGCACGGGCAGGCGGCGTGACGGTAAGGTAGACCTCGGCCGCCCGTCTGGATTCCAGGACGAAATTGGCAAGTTGCCCGGCTGGCCTCATCGAGTCTTACCGGCCCCGGCCCCCGCCGGGAGCATTCCCCGGTTAAACGTCCCGCCGGGCCGAAGGTTTCTGACAATCGCCCGGCCAGGGGCGGCTGGCGGGGCCGACTACTCGCTTCGCAGCGCCGGCACCAGCGGGCCGCGGAGCGCTCCCACCGTCGCCAGCAGCGTCCACGCCGCCCCCGCCGACGCGACCGCCCCCACCGCCGACGCCAGCCAGACGTACGGGACCTCCGTCCCCGGCGTCCGCAGGGCGGGGGCGACGGCCAGCAGCCCCGCCGCCACGCCCCCGCCCAGGCCCAGGGCGAGCAGCCCCCAATGCTCGACCAGCAGGAGCCAGTGCACCCAGGAGCGGGGAAAGCCCACCGCCCGCATCAGCGCCAGCTCGCCCCGGCGATGGAGGACGTTTCGCATCAGCACCACGCCCAGCCCCACGCTGCCCAACAGCAGCCCCAGCCCCCCCAGCACCTGGAAGATCGACAGGTAGGTGTTCTGGACGACGTTGAACTCCGCCAGGCGCTGCGGCGCCGGGGTCAGCTCCAGGCCGACCTTCTCCCCGGCCCGGGCGAGCGCCCCCTGCACCCGGGCGACGGCCTCGGGGGCGGCGTCCACCAGCAGCATGTGATAGCCGCTGTCGGTGGCGAACAGCTCGGTGAAGTCGCGCTCGGAGATCACCAGCGCCCCCTGGAGGATCGAGTCGGCGATCATGCCGACGATGCGGAGCTTCACCGGCCGGCCGCGCTCATCGGTGTAGTCCACGGTCTCGCCCACGGACTTGCCCAGCGCCCAGACGACGGTGGCCTGGTCGCCGACGGCGGGGACCTCCTCGCCTTGGGGGCCTGCCAGCATCCGCCAGCGGGCGCCGGGCGGGTATCCCTCGGCGGTCTTGATGAACGTGAAGGCCCGGCGGGCGTGGAGGGCCTCGGGGTCGACCCCGAGCAGTCTGGGCCTCTGGGCGCGGTTGAGGTTGAGGCAACTGGCGTCGTCGCCGGCGCGGACGCGGAGGGGGACGACCGCGGCCCCGGCCATTTCCGCCGCCGACAGCCGGAAGGCCTTTCGCCCGCCGGGTGAGTTCAGGTCGTGCAGGACCGGCAGCGCCGTCTCGCCCAGCAGGGCGAAGCCCCCCGTGCCGGAGCTTCGCTGGCGGGCGCTGGCGGCGGCGTCGCGGCGGAAGGCGCCGATGGCGACGATGAGAAACACCCCGCAGGCCAGCAGGGAGACGGTGGCCAGGCTCCTTCCCGCCCGGCGGGCGGCGTTGCGGACGCCGAGCCCGGCGAGGGTCATGGGAGCGGCCCGCCCGGCGGCGGCGATGGCCGCCTGGCTGAGGCCGACGGCGGCGACCAGCAGCAGCCCCCCGGCGGCGAAGAAGGCCCCGACGGCACCCTCGGTGCCCCGGCCCCAGGCGACGAGGACGGCGGCGGCGCCGCCCGCCGCCAGAAGCCCGATCCACAGCCCGCCCCTGGACCGCCCCAGCCGGCGGGGTGAACGCAGCGATTCAAACTCCGCCCCCTGCGCCAGCAATGCCGAAGCCGGGACCCGCCCCTGTCGCCACAGGACCGCCCACATGGCCGCGGCCGCGGCCAGCAGGGAGGCGCCCGCGGCGATCGCCAGCGTCGCCGCGGTGACGTGGAAGCGGATGGTGGACCCGGCGACGGCCCCGCTCCAGAGCGTTCCCAGCCCCCCCAGCAGCGCCCGGGTGTACAGGAGCCCGGCCGGGGTTCCGACGGCCACGCCGGCGGCGGCCAGGCAGCCCCCTTCGGCCAGCAGCAGTCGGCGGACGCGCCCCGGCGGGAAGCCCAACGCCAGCAGCGTGCCCACCTCGCCGCTGCGCTGCTCGATGCCGAAGACGAACAGCAGTCCCATCAGCAGCACGGCCGCCGCGATCAGAAAGAAGCTCAGCCCGAAGAACAGCCACCCGAAGTCCACCCCCTCCGCGCCCGCCCTGAGCCCGAGGCGTCGGACCGGCTGGAAGAAAAGCCCCACCGACGCCGGGGCCAGACTCGCGCGGATCGATGCCGCCACGCGGTCCTTCTGCGCCCCGGCCAGGGGCCACCGGACGGCGGTCAGGTCCCCGAAACGATTGCCCCAGATCTCCTGCCCGTCGGCCAGTGCCACGAAGGCCTTGGGGGCGCCGCGATGATCGTCCCAGTACTGCTCGTCCTTGGGTCGGATCTTGTCGAAGTCGATGGGGATTCCCGGCTTCCAGTCCTTGCAGTCCTGGGCGACCGCCACACCCGGGAACTCCGGCATGAGGGTGGGGTCGGCGGCGGCGCCCTTCAGCGGCAGGACCGCCCGGACGCCGAAGCGGCTGCTGCGCTCCTGGAGCTTCCTCAGCCGGCCGAGGACGAAGTACCTCAGCTCCACCTCGTCGCCGGCCTGGGCCTGGAGGTCGTCGGCCAGCCACTGGTTGATGAGGATCTCCCCCCGCGCCACGTCGGCGGGGACGGCCCCGGCCGGGCGCGACCGCGGCGGTCGGCCGGCGGGCCTGAGCGGCCCCATCGCGGCGACCATCGAGTAGGGCGTGGCGAGCTTGCCGGCGCGGATTTCGTTGACGAAGTAGGTCAGCACGCCCACCGCGCCGTCGTCGGCGGCCGCCGCCACCGGCGGGTCCAGGAAGACCCTCCCCGACCGAAGCTCCAGCACGCCCGCCTCCGGCAGCTCGCGCAGCTCCAGCTCCGCGTCCGCCAGCCGCCAGTGCCGACGCAAGGCCGCGTCGGCGGCCTGGGGCGTCATCTCGCCCTCCGGCCCGGCTCCCGCCAGCAGGAGGTTGGCCTTGCCCGGCAGGTGCGCCCGCTCCTGGAGCCACTTCAGCGGGACGAAGGCGTTGTAGGGCGCGACCTGGTCTGCCTTGAGGCTGAATCGCCCGAACTGCTCGTCCGACGCCACCGCCCGGACGGTGAGGCGAAAGGCGAGGGAGGCGTCCCTGTCCGAGGCCAGCGGCGCATCCCTCGGCAGGAGGGAGGGGCGGGGGACGCGGAGGACGATCTCGGCGCCCGCCTTCACGTTCAGATGTGAGGCGAGGCGCCGGTTGATGACGACCTCGCCGCCGGCGGGTCCGGGCACCGGGCCGCCCCCGCCCAGCCGCCAGAAGCCCTCGTCGACCCCCAGCACCTGGACGTTGTTGGCCCGCCCGCCGGCGTCGGATGAGGCCACCCCGCCAAGCTCCAGGACCGCGGCCGCCGGCGCGCCCAGGGCCGCCGAAAGCTCTCCGGCCAGCCGGTGGCGGAAGTACCGGTCGCCCGAGGCCATCGCCACGTGCACGCCGCCGAGGCGCCCGAGCGCCAGGCGGCGGAGGCTGTGCCTGACCGAGTCGCCGACGACGAGGGCCCCGACGAGCGCGGCGGTCGCCGCGGCCGCTCCCAGCACGACGCCCAGGTGGGTCCGCCGATAGAAGCGCAGGCTGCGCGAGATGAGCGTCCAGTAGGTCACGGGTCGTCCTCCCCGTCGGCCAGCGCCCCGTCCGCCAGCCGGTACACCCTTCCCATGCCCGCCGCCAGCGCCGCCGAGTGCGTCACGACCACCAGCGTGACGCCCTCCTCGCGGTTCAGCTCCGTCAGCAGCCGGGCCAGACCCGCCGAGGCCCTCGCGTCCAGCGAGCCGGTGGGCTCGTCCGCCAGCAGCAGCTTCGGGCGGTTGACCAGCGCCCGGACGACGGCGACGCGCTGGCGCTCGCCGCCGGAGAGCTGGGCGGGGCGGTACCGGAGCCGATCCGCCAGCCCCACCCGCTCCAGCAGCCTCCGGGCCCGGGAGCGGGCCTCGCTTCGCCCCGCCGGGTCCAGCAGCAGCGTCGGCACCAGCACGTTCTCCTCCGCGGTGCACTGCCCCAGCAGGTGGTGGAGCTGGAAGACGAAGCCGATTTCCCGGCCGCGGAGGTCGGCGAGCTGCCGGTCGGTGAGCTCGAGCAGGTCGCGTCCGGCGAGGCGGACCCGCCCGCTGGTGGGCCTGTCCAGCGTGCCGATGATGTTCAACAGCGTGCTCTTGCCGGAGCCGCTGGGGCCGACCACCGCCACGGACTCCCCGGCCGCGACGCGGAGGTTCACGCCGGCCAGCACCCTGGCCGGGGCGCCGCCCTCGGGGGAATCGTAGTGCTTGGAGACGTCGGTCAACTCGACGAGGGCGTCCGTCTCAGGCATGGTTGGGTCCTGTCGTGTTGTCGGCGGCCCGGCGGCAGATCTCGGCCAGGTCGCGTGCCATTCGTTCGACGTTGAACGTTTCGAGCACGGCCTGCCGGCCGGCGGCGCCCAGCCGGCGGGCCAGGGCGCCGTCGAGCAGGACCTTTTCCAGCCCGTCGGCGAGGGCGCCGGGGTCGCCGGGCTCGCACAGCAGCCCGCCCCCGGTGGCTTCGAGGATCTCCGCGAAGGCGCCGGAGCGGGGCTGGACGACGGGCACGCCCGAGGCCAGCGCCTCGAGAATGTACATCCCGAAGGCCTCCGGGTGGGCCGCCGGCACCGACAGCACCGTCAGCGACCGCAGGAACGCCCGCCGGTCCGGCCCGCTGAGGTTGGGCAGGAACTCCACGTCGCCCGCGACGCCGCATTCGGCCAGCCGGCGGCGCAGCCGCTGGATGAACCTCGCGTCCTCGCCCGTGGAGCCCCCCGCCAGGCGCAGCCTCAACCCCGGGACCCTGCCGCCGGCCTTGAGGAGAATGAAGGCCTCGGCCAGCAGGTCGGGGCCCTTCTGCGGGCAGATTCGGGAGAGGAAGCCGATGGTGGGCGTCGGCGGCGGGGCGTCGGGCGCCGCGAAGTCCTCCACGCGGATGCCCAGGTGCACCACGTGCACGCGGCCGGGCGGAAGCGACAGCCGCCGCTTCATCACCCCGGCGTAGTACTCGCTGACGGCGACGAAGGCGTCGGCGTCGGCGGCCCGGCGGGAGAGCTCTTCCCACGCCTGCCGGCGATACGGCTGGACGATGCCGTCGAGGAAGAAGTCCTCGTCCTGGAGCAGGCAGACGACGGCCGACCCGAGCGCCTCCTTCAGCCGACGCGCAAGCCCCAGCAGGAGGGCGTTGGAGAGGTACACCACGTCGGTCGGCGGCCCCGACGCCAGGTATCCCACCAGCCTCTCCAGCTCCTTCCGCTGCCGCCCGTGCTCCCCGCGGAGCATCGAGAGCGTGGTCTGGCCGAGGACGGCGGCGCTGGTCATGCCCGCCAGGCGGGCGGCCCACCTCAGCAGCCGGGGCGAGTCGAACAC
>CAZNSB010000158.1:0-5696 GCA_964575155.1 uncultured Planctomycetaceae bacterium
TCCGTGGGCGGGGGCTCGGGTGGGGGGGGGTGGTCGGCGCGGAGGTCGGTCACGAGCAGCTCCTCGCCGGGGGTGTCGGTGACGACGCGGTCGGGGTTGAGCAGCCCCTCGGGGTCGAAGGTCCGCTTGACCTGTCGGAAGAGTTCGTACAGCTCGCCGAACTGCTCGGGGAGGAACCCGCTCCGCGCCAGCCCGCACCCGTGCTCGCCCGAGATCGACCCGTCCAGCCCCCAGGCCAGCTCGAACGTCCGCCGGGCGATCCGCTGAAGCCGCTTGCGGTCCTCCGGATCGTGGAGGTTCAGGTACGGGCGGACGTGCAGCTCGCCGTCGCCGGCGTGGGCGTAGTAGGCCAGCGTCACGTGCTCCTCGGCGGCGATCGTCCGCAGCCCGGCCAGGTAGGCCGGCATGTTCGTCACCGGGAGGGTGACGTCCTCGATGACGGCGACGGGGTGTTTCCCGTCGCGGCGGCGGTACAGCAGGGGGACGGCCCGCTTGCGGGCGGCCAGCAGCCCCTCCCGAGCGACGGGGTCGTCCAGGACGAGCGCCTCCCCCGCCAGCCCCTCCTGCCGCCGAACCGCCGCCAGGACCGACTCCAGCTTCCCGGCGAAGGCGTCCTCGCGGGCGGCCTCGACCTCGATGACCAGCAGGGCCTCCTCCCTCGGCAGCAGGCGGGCGGTCTCCGGGTAGGCCTCCCGGGCCATGTCCATCAGCGTCGCGTCCAGCAGCTCGCACGTGGCCGCCCCGGCCGAGACGATCGGGACCAGCGCCCGCGCCATCGCCTCCAGCGACTCGAAGTTCGCCTGCACCAAGGTCTTGCACTTCGGCGCCTCCAGCAGGGCCAGCTCGCCGGCGGTGAAGACCGCCAGCGTCCCCTCGCTGCCGCAAAGCAGCTTCGCCCAGTTGACCTTTCCCCCGGCCAGGGCGCCCCGGACGGCATACCCGGCCCGGTTGCGCGGGGCCTTGGGCCAGAGGGCGTCGATCCTGCGGGCCCATTCGCTCAGCATCGCGGGGACGGCCCGGCGGATGTCTTCGGCCAGGGGCGAGTCGCCCTCCAGGCGGCCGTCGCTGTGGAAGGTCGCCTCCGAGCCGTCGGACAGCACCGCGTCGATCCGCCGCACGTGGTCGGACGTGTGCCCGTAGACGATCGAGTGAGGCCCGGTGGCGTTGTTGGCGATCATCCCGCCGATGGTGGCGCGGTTCCCGCTGGCGGGGTCGGGCCCGAAGAGCTTGCCGATCGCACCCAGCCGGTCGTTGAGCTGCTGAAAGACGCAGCCCGCCTCGGCGACCGCGCTGGAGGTGGGGGCGTCGACGGCCAGGATGCGGTGCATGTGCACGGTGAAGTCCAGCGCCACGCCGCGGGTCAGGCACTCGCCCGCCACCCCGCTGCCGGCGCCCCGCGCGCCGATCGGCAGCTTCTGGGCGGCGGCGAAGCGGACCGTCTCCGCCACGTCGGCGACCTCCCGCGGGAGCACCACGATGGCCGGGCGAATCTGGAAGATGCTCGCGTCCGTGCTGTACAGCGCCCGCCCCAGCGGGTCGGCGAAGACCTCGCCCGCCACGCGCCGCGACAGCTCCCCCGCCAGTTGCTCGCATTGCTGCTGGGATAATTCCTGCATACGTACGGTCTCGCTGACAGGTCGCTCCGCAGGCGGTTAAACCGCCGGCGCCCGGGGACGTTCCGCTTGCCCGCCAACTCGGCCGGACCTGTCCAGTATGGCAAACGGGCCGCGGAGTTCGCCCGCGGCCCGGGGGGTCGCTCCTGGGGGGCGGGGCGGCCCTCAGAAGACGGAGTCCGGGAAGTAGAACTTCTTGGCGTTGTCGGGGGTGATGAGGTCCACGTCCAGCTTGATGTGCCGGGCCGTACCCTTCACGCCGTCCAGGTTGACGGAGATGTGCGCGGGCACGAGCTTCTTCAGTTCCTCGAAGCGGATCCCGCCGAGCTTGTAGACGGCCACATGGATGCCCGCGGCGATCATGGCCGGCGGGTAGGTGATGTCGGCCGGGTACATCGGGTCCTTCTCCATCACCCGCTTGACGATGTCCTTCTTCCCGGCGCCGCCGAGCATCCACATTTCGCCGGCGCGCCCGGCCTCCTTGATGGCCTGCTCGGCGCCTTCGGCCATATCGTCGTCCTGGGCCCAGACGGCGTCGATCTTCTTGAACTGGGTGAGGAAGTTCTGCATGACCTCCAGGCCCTTCTGGCGGTTCCAGTAGCCGGGTTGGGGCTTGCCGAGGATCTGAATGCCCGGGTTTTTCCGGAAGACCTCCATGCCCGCGTCGAAGCGATCGGTGTCTACGGTGCAGGGGATGCCGCGGAGGATGACGATCCGGCCCTTGCCGCCGAGCTTCCGGACCATGAATTCGGCGCTTTTCCCGCCGAAGGCCTTGTTGTCGCCTTCGAGGAAGACGTCGGCCAGGGGTTCCAGGAACCCGCGGTCGACGTTCACGAGGTAGATGCCGTTGGCCTTGATCTCCTTGGCGATGGGGGTCAGCGGGGCCGACTCCGTGCACAGGATGACCAGCCCGTCCAGCTTCTGGTGCTGCATCATGTCCCGGATGTCGGCGATCTGCTTCTCCGGCTTGTCGGCGGTGGCGTACACCCACTTGATCTTCTCGGGGGGGTAGCGCCCCATGGCCTTCCGCGCCCACCACCCGACGCCGGCGGTCCAGCCGTGGTCGGCGGCCGGGACCGTCACCGCAATCGTGAGGGTCCTCTTTGCGCCCTTGGCCGGTCGGGTCCGCGGGGTGCTTTCCTTTCCGCACCCGGTCAGGCCCGTTCCTGCGGCCGCCGCGACGAGAACTGCCAGGAACCGCTTCATGTTCGACCTCCCTCGTTTTCCGGGCGGAGGCGAGATCATTCCCGGCGCCCTCCGCGCTGGATCAGCACGGCGGCGACGATGATCAGCCCCTTCACCAGGCCTTGCAGATGGATCGAGACCTGCAACAGGTTCAGCATGTTACCAATGACGCCCAGGATGAGCAAGCCGATGACGGTGCCGAGGATGCTGCCGGCGCCGCCGCTCATGCGGGTGCCCCCGATGACGACGGCAGCGATGGCGTCCAGTTCCCACATGGCGGCGGTGTTCCCGCTGCCCACCGAGTTCATGCGCGAGCTGTTCAGCAGCGCCGCCAGGCCCGTCAGGCCGCCCAGCACGGTGTAGGCGGCGATCTTGACCCGGTCCACGCGAATGGCCGAATACCGCGCCGCCCGCTCGTTGCAGCCGATGGCGTAGACGTACCGGCCGTAGCGCGTCCGGTTCAGCACCACCCACGCCAGCGCGGCGACCACGAGGAAGATGACCACCGGCCAGGGCAGCCGGTACATCGTGCCGTAGGGGTTCCGCAGCAGCAGCGGGATGCCGCAGGAGGGCGAGCCGATCTGCCCGAACAGGCTCGCGCTGGCCGAGCGAAACTCGCCGCCGTCGGCCAGCGCCAGGGCCAGGCTGCGGTAGGCCGCCAGCCCGCCCAGGGTGGCGATGAACGGCGCGATGCGCCCCTTGGTGACGAGCACGCCGTTGAGAATGCCGGCACCGGCGCCGGCGGCGAGGATGACGGCGTAGCCGATCAGCACGCCCGCGACCTCGCCGCGCCCCGAGGCGATCACGTGGTTCATCGCCCAGATGCCGAAGCCCCCCGCGAACGCCACCAGCGAGCCCACCGACAGGTCGATGCCGCCGGCGATGATGACGAACGTCATGCCGACGGCCAGCAGCCCGACGAACGACCAGTTCTGGAGGACGTTGATGAGGTTGCCGGGCGACAGGAACACCAGCGTCCCGGCCGAGGCCAGGTCGTAGGCGGTCACCCCGACCATCAGCACGACCAGGGCGATCAGCGAGCCGGTCCACTGGGGCGCCCGGTCCCAGAACCCGCGGCCCGGGCCCGATTCGAGGGCGTCGCCTGCGGGGTCGCTCATGCCGCGTCGACCCCCTTCACCCCGGCGGCGTGAAACATGACGTTCTCCTCGGTCATGGCGTCTCCGGCGACGACGGCGACGATCCGACCCGCCCGCATGACCGCGATGCGGTGGCACATCCCCAGCAACTCGTTCAGCTCCGAGCTGATGAAGATGCATCCCATGCCCGACCGGGCCAGGCGGTGGATCAGGCGGTACACCTCCTCCTTGGCTCCGACGTCGATGCCCCGGGTCGGCTCGTCGAGAATGAGCACCACCGGGCAGGTCTGGAGCCACTTGGCGACGGCGACCTTCTGCTGGTTGCCGCCGCTGAGGGTGTCGATGGGGTCGTCGATCCGCCCGACCTTGATGGACAGGGCGTCGATCTGCTCCCGGGTGGCCTGCCTTTCGGCGCGGCGGTCGATGAAGACCCTCGCGTACCGCCGCAGGGCCGCGAGGGTGGTGTTCTCCACGATGCTGCGTCCCAGGACGAGCCCGCGCCCGCGGCGGTCTTCGGAGAGGTAGGCGATGCCGCGGTCCACGGCGTCGCGGCAGCGGCGGCAGGTCACGTCCGCGCCGCGCAGCGTCACGCGCCCGCGGCTGCGGCGCCGCAGCGCGACGATGGCCTCGGCCAGCTCCGTCCGCCCCGCCCCGATCAGGCCCGCGAAGCCGAGGACCTCCCCGGCCTTCAAGTCGAACGACACGCCGCGGACCCGCCCGGGCACGGCCAGGTCGCGGACCGCCATCAGCGTCTGGCGCCCCGGCGGGCGGCGCCGGGGAAAGTGGTCTCCCATGGCCCGGCCGACCATGAGCGACCCGAGGGCGGCCTCGGCAGCGGCGCCGTGGCCGGCCTCGGCGCGACGCAGCGTCCGCACCCGCTGCCCGTCACGCAGGACCGTGATCCGGTCGCACACCTCCAGCACCTCCGGCAGGATGTGCGAGATGTACAGCACCGTCACGGCCTCGCTCCGCAGCCGGGAGATCAGCTCGAACAGGCGCCCCGCCTCGCGCTGGGTCAGCATGGACGTCGGCTCGTCCAGGATCAGCACCGACGCGTCCAGGCTCAGGGCCTTGGCGATCTCGACCATCTGCTGCTGGGCGACCGATAGGCTCCGCAGGCGCGCAGCCGGGTCGCCCCGGCAGCCGACGCGCTCCAGCAGGCGGCGCGCCTCCTCGTGCGTGGCCCGGCGGTCGATCAGCCCGAAGGTCGTCCGCTCCCGCCCCAGGAAGATGTTTTCCGCCGCCGACAGCTCCTCCACCAGGTTCAGCTCCTGGTGCACCATGGAGATCCCCAGGCGCATGGCGTGGGCCGGGCCGCGAATCCGCACCGGCTCGCCCTCAAAGACGACCCGGCCGGCCGACGGCGTGTACAGCCCGCCGATGATCTTCATCAGCGTGCTCTTGCCCGCCCCGTTCTCCCCGACGATGCCGTGCACCTCGCCGCGGACGAACTCCAGCGACACGTCGTCCAGGGCGCGGACCGAGGGGAAGTCCTTCGTGAGATGCTCCACGCGAAGTATGGGCTGTTGATCGGGTCGGCTCATGTCGAGTGCCCGCTCTGCCTGTCCAGGCCGGCGCATTCATAGCGGAGGGGGCCGCGTAAGTCAATCGCCGTCTGCGCCGGCCCGTCCGCGCTGCGAGCGGAACCGGCCGCGGCAGGCCTCCAGGGCGCCGCACAGGGCCTCCACGTTGCCCAGCGGCACGTCCGGGCCCACCTCCCCCTTCAGCCACAGCCCGCCCGCCGGCGAGCCCAGCGCCTCCACGCACTCGCGGACGTGCGCGTCCAGCTCCGCCGGCGTGC
>CAZNSB010000158.1:5706-9134 GCA_964575155.1 uncultured Planctomycetaceae bacterium
GCCGTAGAGCCTGGCGTAGCAGGGCTTCAGGTACTTTCGCCACCTGGCCGGGCTGATGGGCAGGCTCGTCTGCATGCCCATGTCGTCGCCGAAGTGCTGGAGCCGGTCGCCCGGGCCGGTCTCCTCGATCTTGCGCTCGAGCTCCCGCAGGTTGTAGTCGAGCACGATGTCGATGAGCATCTGGAGCTCGGGCGGCTCCTCGGCGAAGTCGATCATCATCTCCTCGAAGCCGCGGAGGTCCAGCAGCCGCAGGTACATGAACCCGTGTGGCAGCCCGATGTCCTCGGCGGGGGCCTTCAGCGTGCGGACGGCCTCGCGCGTGGGCAGGGGGTGGCGCTTGACCATGGCGGCCATGCCGGCGTGGATGTTGGACCACACGCAGCCCCATGCGTCGACGTGGTCGCCCCGGCGATAGTTTTCGTCGTCGATTGCGTCGTAGTCGCGGCGGCGGGGCTGGTCTTCGCCGAAGATGATCGGGTGCCGCCGCACCAGGGCGTCCAGGTCGTCGCGGTACTTCATCCACGTCGCCGGCAGCAGGCTCACGGAGACGGGGATGTGCTCCGGGCGGGCGAAATTCATCGACTTCAAGCGGTCGTCCTGCGCGATCATCTGGAACTTCCTTGCTGCCGCGCCGGGCGCGAGCCGATAGGCTAGCACACCGCTGGGGGCATGGCAACGCCGGCGGCGGGCCGCATTGTGCCGGCGCGGCGTTTGCCTTATGGTGGTCGGCGGGAGAGGCGCGCATGAGCGAGAAGCCGCGGCCATGGTTGTCGATCGTGATCCCCGCCTACAACGAAGCGGACCGCATCGCATCGGGGCTTGGACAGGCCCGTGACTACGCCCGACAGACCGGCCGGTCCGTCGAGGTCATCGTTATCGACGACGGCAGCGCCGACCGGACGGGCGCGTTCGTCGCGGGCCTGGACCTGGCCCCGCTGGCGGTCCGCGTGCTCCGCAATGAGACCAACCACGGGAAGGGCTACGCCGTCCGGCAGGGCATGCTGGCCGCGACCGGCCAGCTCGTCCTGATGTCCGATGCCGATTTCTCCACGCCCATCGGGGAGGTCGCCAAGCTGCTGGAGGCATTGGAGCGCGGCTACGACGTGGTCATCGGCTCCCGCGACATGCCCGACTCGGTGCTCGACCCGCCCCAGCCCCTCCGCCGCCGCCTGCCGGCGAAGGTCTTCCGGGCCGTCCGCCGACTGCTCATCCTCCGCGACCTCCGAGACACCCAGTGCGGGTTCAAGCTGTTCCGACGCCAGGCCGCCCGCGACGTCTTCACCCGACAGCGGGTGGACAACTTCGCCTTCGACATCGAGGCGCTGGCCATCGCCCGGAAGCTGGGCTACCGCATCAAGGAGGTCGGCGTCCTCTGGCGCAACGACCCCGACAGCCGGGTCCGCCCGACCCTGGATGCCGCAAAGATGCTTCTGAGCCTCCTCGGCATCAAGTGGCGCCTGCGGCGCGTCTGAAAAATGGCCCGGCCCCCCTTGTCTGGGCGGCCGGGCCGGACTATGCTGAGGCCGCAGATTCACGGGCGGAGCAATGGATCGATTCAACGGCATTCCGGGGTCGGCTCGGGCGGGCGCCCCATAGAAGGGAGTCAGGCAATGGAAACGTATCAACTCGCACCGATGACGACGGGGGAAATTCTCGACCGGAGCTTCCGGCTGTACCGGAGCCACTTCATCCGGTTCATTGCCATCGTCGCCATCGTCTACGTGCCCATCGCCCTGCTGTCGACGGTGCTGCAGCACGTTGTCCTCACGGCGAGCAGGGGCGGGGAGGACATGGTCGGGCTCAGGGTGGTGGGGTCCCTAGTCCTGGCCTTCGGCACCATCCTGGCGATGAGCCTGTGCAACGCGGCCCTGCTGAAGAGCATCTCAGAGTCCTACCTGGGCGGGGACGTCAGCGTGGGACAGGCGTATCGGTTCGTGCTGCCGAAGCTGGGCACGCTGATCTGGGCCGCCATCCTCGTCTACGTGGTCGTCGTCCTGGGGCTGTTTCTGCTGGTCGTTCCCGGCATTATCTTCTCGCTGTGGTACGCCCTGACGACGCAGGCGATCGTCCTGGAGAACCTCAAGGCCCGGCGGGGCATGAAGCGGAGCAAGGCGCTGGTTTCCGGCAACCTGGGCAAGGTCTTCCTGGTTTACCTGGTGGTGCTCCTGATCACCGTCATTCTCGGCAGCCTGCTGAGCTACGGCTCGCAGTACCTGGCCGGGGTGGTCGCCGGGGACAACGTGACGCTGCGGCTCCTCATTGTCCGCGTCGGTGGGTTGATCGGCGAGGTGCTGGGTGCACCTATCGGCGCCGGGGCCATGATCCTGTTGTACTATGATCTGCGGATTCGGAAGGAAGGCTTCGACCTGGAAATGCTCGCCAGGAGCCTGGCGATCGAGGGGCCCGCGGCGGATGCGGCTTCGCCGAACCCATAGTGCCGTTCCACACGCAGCCGCACTGGCGCTCCTGTGGGCAGGCGGGGCGGTGCTGGTCTCCGCCGCCGCGGCCGATGCGGGCGGGAAGGCGAGGGGGGGCGGCGCGTTCGAACGGGCCGAAGCGAAGGTCATCCGCGCCCGGATCGACAAGATCCTCGCCGACCCGCGGTTCGCCCCGCGGAAGACCTTCTACCAATGGCTGCGAGAGAAGCTGTCGGGCTGGGCGGGCCTCGGCTTCCACCTCAGCAGGGGCTGGACCCGGGCCCTGATCGGGGTGCTCACCATCTGGTGCGTGCTGGCGCTGCTGGCCATCCTGGGCCACTTCATCTGGACCCTCGCCGTCACGTTCGGTGGCGGGGGCCGTCGGGGCGCAGCCGCCGTCGGGGCCGTCGCCGAGCCGGCGCCCGACCTGTCCTACGACGAGCTGATCCGCGAAATGCGCCGCCGGGCACAGCAGGGAGACCACCGGCGCGCCATCGGCCTGATGATGATCGCCCTGCTGCGCTGGCTCGACGACTGCGGCGCGCTGCGCTTCCACCGGAGCAAGACCAACCGCGACTACCTCGACGAATACTCCGCCGGCTTCACCGGCCGGGATGCCTTCACCGATTTCGTCCGCGCGTTCGACGTCGTCATCTACGGCGGCGGCTCGTGCGACCGCGACACCTTCCAGGGCATGCAGGCCGGGTTTGACCGCGTGCGCACCGATGGCCGGAAAAAGCAATAAATCGGACTACCTCATCCTGGCGACGCTTGGAATCGTCTCCGCCGTGGTGTTCTTCACGCTCATCGGGCTGGGATTCGTGGACGAGAAGGAGCGGGCCCGGCCTCAGATTCGGACCACCCGATCCACGAACATCGAGGGCGCCATCGCCTGCTACACGCTCTACGAGCGGCTGGGCGTCCGCGTCCAGCGGTCGGAGCGCCCGCTGCTGGGTGAGACGTTGGCGGGGTTCGACGTGCTCTTCTCGATCGATCCGATCCAATCGCTGG
>CAZNSB010000158.1:9144-10451 GCA_964575155.1 uncultured Planctomycetaceae bacterium
GGGTGATACCAGTCGAGAAGTACGTGCGGCACGAACCGTGCCTTCGGATTCTCCGCCAGCCAGGCGTCCGCGGCCGGGCCCACGTCCACCATGGGAAACCCGTGCTCCCTGCAGAGGTCCACGACCGCCGCGGCACAGGCGTCGGCGTTTTCGTCGGAGCAGGCCTCGGCGGGGTCGTTCACGTCGGCTGCCTCCCGGTGGTCCGGGCTGCGGGAGAAGGCGCGGTGATCGTCCTGGCCGAAAGCTCCTTTCTGGCCAACGGGTGGATCGGGCGGGCCGACAACGCGATCCTGGCGGCCAACCTGGTCGGCTACGCGGTATCGAAGGGGCGGGGCGGTCGGGTCGCCTTCGACGAATACCACCTGGGCTACGGGCGCCGGGAGTCGCGGTGGGGGGCGCTGGCGGGGATGCTGTTCGGGACGAGCGCGGGTTGGGGCATCCTGGTGGTCACGTTCTGCGGGCTTCTGCTGCTTCTGGCGAAGGGGCGTCGCTTCGGCACCCGCCGCGCCCCCGGGCGCGCCCGCCGGCGATCGAAGCTGGAATTCGTCCGTTCCGTCGGCGCGACGTATCGGGCCGCCGGGGCGAATCGTATTACACTCAGGCTGATCTACACCTGGCTGATCGGGCGGTGCGCCCGGGCGGTCGGGTTGCCGGAGTCCGCCCCGTCGGGGGTGATCGCCGACGCGCTCGCCCGGCGCACCGGCCGGGGGCGCCACCGCTACGAACGCGCCTTCAAGTCGTGCCAGGACGCACTGGCCGGAGGCCGGCTTTCCGGCAGGAGGCTGTCGGGGGCGCTGGCCGCCCTCGCGGAAATCGAGTCGGAGGTTACCGATGGACGTGCAAGAGGCACATAG
This sequence comes from uncultured Planctomycetaceae bacterium, assembly GCA_964575155.1. Lineage (GTDB taxonomy): Bacteria > Planctomycetota > Phycisphaerae > SM23-33 > SM23-33 > CAZNSB01. The sequence continues at coordinate 9,999 of CAZNSB010000158.1, forward strand.
CCTGGCACACCGAGTCGTGAACGAGCTGGCCAAGGTGGTCCTCGGCCAGGAACAGGTGCTCGTGCAGATGGGCGCGACCCTCCTGGCGGGGGGGCACGCCCTGCTGGAGGGCGTGCCCGGCACGGGCAAGACCCTCATCGCAAGGGCGCTGTCGCTGGTCACGGGGGCGTCGTTCAAGCGCATCCAGTTCACCCCCGACCTCATGCCCTCGGACATCGTGGGCGTGAACATCTACAACACCGCCACCGGCGAGTTCGTCTTCCGCCCCGGGCCCGTCTTCGCCGACGTCGTGCTGGCCGATGAGATCAACCGCGCGCCCGCCAAGACCCAGTCGGCCCTGCTTGAAGCCATGCAGGAACGCCGGGTGACCGTCGACGGCGTTCCGCACGAAATGTCCGGGGTCTTCACCGTCTTCGCCACCCAGAACCCCGTCGAGTTCGAGGGCACCTATCC
>CAZNSB010000159.1:0-2800 GCA_964575155.1 uncultured Planctomycetaceae bacterium
ATCCAGTGGGCGGGCGTGGCCGCCCTGGAGCGGATCGGCGGCGCGGAGGTCCGCGCCCAGCGGGATTTGTACCGCCGGCGCCGCGACGCCCTCTGCGGGGGGCTGGCGAAGCTCGGGTACGACGTCACGCCGCCGGCGGGCACCTTCTACGTGTGGGTCCCGTGCCCGGACGGGACGGACTCGATGACGTTCGCCAAGCGGTGCCTGCTCGAGGCCGACGTGGTCTTCATCCCCGGCGTGGGCTTCGGCGAGCCCGGCGAGGGGTACTTCCGCGCCGCACTCACCGTCGAAACCGAACGGATTGCCGAGGCCGTCGACCGCCTCGCGAAGCTGACCTGGTAGCCATTGCCACATCATGTCGCACGTCGCCTACATCGCGCTGGGCAGCAACATCGAGCCGCGGGCCAAAACACTTCTCCACGCCCTGTCCCTCCTGGATCAACGCGACGACGTTTCCGTCCGGCGGGTCAGCCAACTCAGCCGGACCGCCCCGGTCGGGCCCCCCGGCCAGGGGCCTTACCTCAACGGGGCCGCCCAAGTGGCCACCACGCTTACCGCCGAGGGCCTGCTGGGCGTGCTGCACGAGGTCGAGGCCGAGTGCGGGCGCGACCGCCGCCGGGAAGAACGGTGGGGGCCCCGGACCTGTGACCTGGACCTTCTGCTCTTCGATGACGCCGTCGCCGAGAGCGAGACGCTCACGCTGCCGCACCCCCGAATGCACGAGCGCCGGTTCGTGCTGGGCCCGCTGGCGCAGATCGCCGCCGGCGCGGTCCACCCGGTCCTTGGCCGGTCGGTCGCCGAGCTGCTGGCGGAACTGGAGGGGGGGTAAGTGGCGGCGGCGCTGGTCAGCATCATCGGCCCGCCGGCGGCCGGCAAGACGACCGTGGCGGAGTGGCTGGCGAAGCAGCTCCCGGCGAGGCTGCTGCGGGAGGACTACGCGGGCAATCCGTTCCTGGAGGCGTTCTACCTCGGCCGGCGGGAGCTGGCGCTGCCCGCCCAGTTGTACTTCCTGTTCTATCGGGTGGGGCAGTTGCAGGCGGGCAGTTGGCCCGCCGACGGCGCCGCCGTCAGCGACTACGGCTTTTGCCAGGACGCCGTCTACGCCGCCCGGAACCTTACCGCAGGGGACCTGGCGGTGTATCATCGGCTGGCCGGACCCGCCGCCAAGCGGGTCAAGCCGCCCGATCTGATCATTCACCTCGACGGGGCGGAGTCGCTGCTGCTGGAGCGGATCGCTCGTCGGGGCCGGCGGCACGAGGCGTGCTTTGCGGCGGACTTCCTGAGCTGGATGCGCCGGGCATACGAGGAGGTGGCGGCATCGGCCGGGTGCCCCGTGCTCGCCGTGGACGTCGGCGCCGTGAACCTGATGGAAGCCGGCCCCCGCCGGGAGCTGGTGGGAAAGGTCCGGGAGGCGCTGCGATGAAGGTCGCCGAGACCATCTCCGAGATTCGTGCCGCGGTGGCGTCCGCCCGCCGGGAGGGGGCGGGCCAGGTCGCCCTGGTTCCCACGATGGGGGCGCTGCATGAGGGCCACTACAGCCTCATCGACGCCGCCCGCCGCCAGTGCGACTTCGTGGTGGTGAGCCTCTTCGTCAATCCCACGCAGTTCGGCCCGCAGGAGGACTACGCCGAATACCCGCGGACGCCGGAGGCGGACCTGGGCGGGTGCGAGGCCCGCGGGGTGGACGCGGTCTTCGCGCCCCCCGTGGAGGAGATGTACCCCGCCGGGCCGGTCACCACGATTCACGTCGCCGGGCTGACCGAGCACCTCTGCGGCGCCTCCCGCCGGGGGCACTTCGACGGCGTCTGCACCGTGGTGGCCAAGCTGTTCCACATCGTCGGCCCGGACGTGGCCTATTTCGGCGCCAAGGACTACCAGCAGGCGGTGGTGGTCCGGCGGATGGTGGCCGACCTGAACCTGCCCGTGCGAGTGGCGATCTGTCCGACGGTCCGCGAGGAAGACGGCCTGGCCACCTCCAGCCGAAACAGCCACCTCACCCCCCCCGAACGCCGACAGGCGCCTGCGGTGTACCGGGCCCTCCGCGAGGGCGAACGCCTCCTCCACGCCGGCGCCAGAAGCCCCGACCAGGTCGCCGGCGCCGTCCGCCGCCGGTTGGCGCGGGAGGCCCCGGCCGGGAAGGTCGATTACGTCGAAATCATCGACCCCGACAGCCTGCGGAACGTAGAAACGATAGATCGGTCCGTCGTGATCGCCGTGGCGGTTCGCTTTCCGGCCGCGAGGCTGATTGATAACATTCGCGTGGACCTGCCGGGCGATGGACCGGTAGAATGACCGGTTCCGTTTCGTTGACCTGAGTGAAGAGGGCGTGATGCTGCACAAACTCCTCAGGGCGAAAATCCATCGGGCCACGGTGACCCAGGTGGCGCCCGACTACGTCGGCTCGGTGACGATCGATCAGGACCTGATGGACGCCGCCGGCATCCTGCCCGGCGAGTGCGTCCTCGTCGCCGACTGCAACAACGGGACCAGGCACGATACCTATGCGATCGCCGGCGAGCGGCGGAGCGGGGTGCGCGGAGTAGCCGGGGCAAGCGTGGCGACGGGTCTTGAGTCGAGATGAGATGGTGGCGCGGATTGGGTGGGTGTGAGGAGGGGCATGGCGGCGCTCGCGGGTGTGGTCTGCCCGGATGGAATGTATTGTAGGGGAATTGAGGGGGGATGGGAATAGACGCACGGGCGCTTGGAGGTACGTGGGGGGACAAAAGAGGGATGGGGCGGAGCGACGGGCGGCAAAGAAGGACGGTCGGGAAGCGACTCGCGAATCTACGGAGCTAGAGGC
>CAZNSB010000159.1:2810-10403 GCA_964575155.1 uncultured Planctomycetaceae bacterium
GTGAACGGGGCGGCGGAGCGCCTGGTGAGCGTCGGCGACATCGTCATCATCATGTGTTTCGGGTACTACAGCCCGGAAGAGGCCGGCGAACTCAAGCCGAAAATCCTGGTCGTGGACGAGAAGAACCGCCTGGCGCGACGCCTTTGACCTCTCCGTAAGGCCTGCATGCAACAAGTCATCATCGATTTCGGACGGCATCAGCTCTTCGGACGCGAATTCAGCCTGCGCATCTACGGGTACGGGCTGATGCTGGTGCTGGGCTTCGTTTTCGGCATCTGCCTCGCCCGGTGGCGGGCGCGCCGGGCCGGGGAGAACCACCACGCCATCACCACCGTGGGGCTGCTCGCCCTGATCGGCGGGGTGGTGGGCGCCCGGCTGGCGTTCGTGATCGAGAAATGGGACGAGCAGTTCGCTCCGCTGCGGCAGGGGGACCAGGACCCGCTGGTGGAGATCCTCAACATCACCTCCGGCGGGTTGGTGTATTACGGCGGGGTCGCCCTGGCCGTGGCGCTGATCCTGGTGTACCTGCGGGCGCGCCGGCTCCCGATCCGCCGGTACCTGGACATCATCACGCCCAGCCTGATGATCGGGCTGGCCTTCGGGCGGGCGGGGTGCCTGCTGAACGGGTGCTGTTACGGGGGGCGGTGCCGGGAGGATTTCCCGCTGGCCATGCGCTTCCCCTACGCCTCCAAGCCCCTGCTGAAGCTCGACCGCCACACCAACGTCTTCGGCGGGGCCTCGGTCTGCCCGGTCTTCACCCACCAGGTCGCCGCCGGGCCTGGCGCCGGCGGGCTGGACGTCGCCCGCCTGCCGCCGGGGCTCGTCGCGGAGCGTCCCGACCCGAGGCATCCGGAGAGGGCGCCCGAGCCGGTGCTGAAGTCTCCGGCCGATCTGACCGAACAAGAGGCGGAGGAGGCGTTGTCGCTGTCGTCCCTGCCGGTGCAGCCCGCGCAGGCATACGGGATTTTCAATGCATTACTTCTGGCGGGCATTCTGTTATGCTTTTCTCGGCTGCGACGGCGTGAAGGGCAGGTATTCGCGACGATGCTGATCCTGTACCCGGTGACGCGAATCGTTTTGGAGAGCATACGAGGCGACAACCCGCACCACCTGCTTCGAGCGGAGCTGACGCACAATCAGTGGACGTCGCTGGGCGTGGTGGCGGCGGGGGTTGCACTGTGGTTTCTGCTTCGGCTGGTGCCGGGGAGGGCGGGTCCGGCGTGGGGGGAGCGGCTGGCGGCGGAAGCGTCTCGAGAGCCGAGCCCACGAGGGCAGCGGAAAGGAAGGTAGCGATGAACAGACCGAACGTGGTGCTGGCAGTGGCTGTGGTGTTGGCGCTGGCGGCGTCCTCCGGCGCCCAGCAGCCGGCGGGGCAGCCTTTGGCGAAGCTGTCCGCCCAGGTCTCGGGCGCCCTGGCGCGCCTGCGGTATACCATCCACGACGATATGTTGGGCAATCGCCAGCAGATCGGCCAGGCGATCTGCATCGACGCCGCCAAGGGAACCTTCTTGACGCGCGACGTGCCCACGAACGTGCCCACCAAGGACCTGAGAGACTTCACCCTGGGCCCGGCCAGAACGGTGGGCGAGGGCCTCAAGGCACAACTGCTGGGGACCGACCCGGAGCAGGGCTTCGCCTTCCTGAGGGCGCTGGGGCGGCAGAAGTGCACCGCCGTGCGCTTCTCCCGATCGGCCAAGCTCCAACTCGGTCAGCGCGTCGTGTCCGTCGGGCTGCTGGGGCCCAACGCCGGAAACCTCCCGTACCTGGGCAGCGGCTACGTCGGGGCCGTCCTCCGCCTGCCGCACCAGTTGGTCTACGTCACCGGCGGGGACCTGACCATCAAGTCCTCCCCGGTGATGACCGCGGACGGGCGGCTCGTCGGCATCGTGGGCGGGGAGGTGCCGATGGAGTCTCGCCTGAAGTTGGGCAAGCGCTGGTTGGACGTGGTCACCATGGGCCGGCAGCGGACCCACTTCTTCCTTCCGGTGGACGAGTTCGCGCACGTGCTGGCGGAGATCCCCACGCCGGGCAAGTCCAAGAGGCTCCCGTGGACCGGGATCCTCCGCTTCGAGCCGCTCCTGCCCAAGGAGGCCGAGCTGCGGAAGCTGGTGGGCAGGCCCGGCGTTCTGGTCGGGCAGGTCGTCCCGAACTCACCGGCGTCCAAGGCGGGCGTGCTGCAAAGCGACGCGATTGTGGCCCTCAACGGCAAGCCGCTGGAGGAGCTGCCCACGCCGGCGCTGATCCGGGACAACTTCTGGCGGCTGCTGCGGCGCGTCAAGCCGGGGAAGACCGTTTCGCTGACCATCCAGCGGAAGGGCAAGGAGCAGAACTACTCGGTCAAGACCGAGCCGATGCCGCCCCAGCCCTACGAGGCCGATCGGTACTACAACCCCGTCCTGGGCCTGGCCGTCCGCGACCTGGTGATGCTGGATCAGTACGGCCGGCCGGGCAAGCCCCTCCTGGAGAAGGGCGTGCGTGTGTTCATGGTGATCCCGAACTCGTCGGCGGCGAAGGGGCAGCTTGCCACCGGCGACCTGGTGACCCACGTGAACAACAAGCCGGTCCCCAGCGCGCAGGTCATGAGGGCGGTGCTGGACCCGGTGGCCAAGCCGGGGAGCATCACCCCCATCACGTTCCTTGTGCTCCGGGGGGACCAGCCGCAGGCGATCACCGTCACCCCGCCCCCGCCGCAGCCGAAGCGGCGCTGACGCCGGAAATGGACCATCACGCTACCGTTCTGCGGGAGTGCCGCCATGGATGCGAACACGGGTAGATCGGTATGGATGGTGCTGATCGGCGTGGGGCTGGTCTGGGCAGGGCTCTTGGGGCTGCTTCCGGAGCTGGGCTTCGCCGGCCCGCCTGTGCGAACCCTGGTGCTGGTCGCGGCGGCGTCGGGCCTGGTCGTGGGGGTGTGGATGTGCTGGCACGGTCTGGCCCGCCACGTCCGCCCGCCGGAGGCCGCCAGTCAGGTGGTGGACGTGGTCGGCGTGGCGATGCTGCTGGGCCTGGCCCTGGCGGCGGGCGTCCTGTCCGTCGCAGACTTCGGCATATCCTGAGGAGGTCGGATATGCGCGCATCGGCGTTACCTGCGGCGCTGCTGTTGGCGGCGGCTGCCGCGGCTTCAGGGCCGGCGACTCAGCCGGCCACGGCACCGGCGGAGGCGGAGAAGCTGCTGGCGGAATGTCTTGCCCACGATGCCCGGTCCCTGGGGCACCTCCGCCGCAATTCAGTCGTGGGACGGGCCGGACGCATCCTCGCGCTGCTGGGCTGTGCCGAACGCCTCTGCCCCCAGGACCCGCAAACGAACCGCCAACTGGTGGCCCTGTACGAGGAGCTGGGAGATCTGAAAAAGGCGGCCGAGGCCGCCAGGCGGTACGTCCGCACCTGCCCCGGAGACTACGCCATAGGCGTCCGCATGGTACGCCTCTCGCAGGCGCCCCTGGACGACGCCGACCAGCGCGTCGCCCTGCTGAAGGAGGTCTCCTCTGACGCCGGGTTCCTGGATGAGGTCCGGGCGTTCGCGGCGGCGGAGCTTGCGGGGGTCTACCGTCGACAGGCCGACAGGAGGAGCGCGCAAGCCGCCTTCCGGACAGCGCTGAGCCTGGACCCGCTGGAGCTGGCGGCGCTGCAATTGTCGGCCGAGTTCGACAAGGAAGCTGTGGCGGCGGCGGGGGAGCTTCGGCTGGCGCTGAAGGCGGTCGAGGCGAATCCGCGGTCGGTCACGGCGGCGTGGGACGTCGCCCGATTGCTCCAGGCCGCCGGCCTGCCCGTCGAGGCGGTGGAGTTCTACCGCCACGCCGAGGCGCTCCTGCGGATCAAGCGCCTGCCCGCCCCGAGCATGGAGAAGATCGTGGTGGACTCCTGCAACGCCCTGCTCGATGCCGGGCGGGCCCACGAGGTCGCCAAGCTCTTCGAGCCGTTGATCCGAACCTACTCGCAGAGCCGGGGACTGCGGGCGCTCATGATCGAGGCGCACCGGGAGCTCGGCAATGCCAAGAAGGTCAAGGTGCACCTCGAGGCCCTGCGGAGCATCTACCGGCCGCTGATGGCGCCCACGGCAAAGCTCACCGGCAAGCAGGCCGCCGAACTCGCCTGGTTCCATCTGATCTTCGCCGGGACCCCGGAGCAGGCGCTTTCCTGGGCGAAGAGGGCCGCCCTCTCCGCCGGGGACGATACCAGCGTGCAGTTGGCGCTGGGCGCGGCGCAGTTGGCCATGGGCTCGATCGAGGACGGCACCAAACGCCTGACGGGGCTTCTGGCCAAGGAGCCCTATGCCGCAGCCATTCTGGCCCGACACCACTTCAAGGGGGGCGATGGCGAAGGCGGACGCAAAGTCTTGCGAAAGGGCGTCGGCGGGGTAAGGTCCGGGCCGGGCTTCCGGGCGCTGGCCGCCCTGGCCCGGGACAAGGGCGTGGAGCTGCCCCTGGCTCCCCACGCCGAGGCCCTCCGGGAGGTCCTGAAAACCCTCCCCCGGCACGTCCTGGAAATGGGCCGGGACCCCAGGAGCTTCCTCACCCTCACACTGCTCGCGACCCGCCCGGAGGTCCGCCTCGGCGAGCCGGTCACCGTCACCCTGGAACTGGCGAACGTCTCCTCGCATCCCGTCCCGCTGGGGCAGGGGGGCCTGTTCAACCCGATCGTGTATCTGGGCCTTGCCATCGAGGGCGATGCCAAAGCGGAGCTGCCGGCCCTGACGCCGGTGAGGCTGCCGGCCCCGAAGTACCTCCGGCCGGGGGCGAAGGTCTCCGTGACCGCGCGCGTGGACGTAGGCCCGGCCGAGGAGGTGCTCATGGCCAACCCGCTGGGGGAGCTGAGAGTGACGGTCATCGCCATGCTGGACCCCCTCCAGGACGGCGGCCGCCTGTTCTCGTCCGTGCCGGAGATACCGGTCAGCCCGGCCAGGCTCGTGCGGAAGCCGCTGTTCAGCACGGCGGGCAAGAAGCTCGCCGCGCAGTACGCCCTGGGATACATCGTCCGGGACCTGAAACAGGGCGACCTGGCCGCCAAGCTCCGCGCCGCCCGGCAGACGGCCTCGCTGCTGGGGCACGTTCGCAGGAGGGAGGTCGGGACGGACAAGGAAGTCTTCCCCGACGTGCTCACCAAGCCGATCCTGCTGAGCATGACCCGGGCGTTTCTCCGGGCGGAATCGCCCGCCATCCGCGCAGGGATGCTCGCCGCGCTCCATCACGTGGAGCTCGACAGACGCATCATCGCCCTCCTGGGCCCGCTCGTCGACGACCCCGCGCCGGCGGTGCGGATGAGGCTGATCGAGCTGTTGGCGGTCAAGCGGACCCCCGGGCGACAGACCCTCCTGGATCACTTCGCCCAGGACCGCGACCGGCTGGTTCGGGAGATGGCCGCGGCTGTGCGGGGCAGCGAGTGACCGACCCGGGCGGGCAATCAGCCGGGAAACCGAACAGCAGAAGGGCCGTTGCGATCGCCGGGTGATCTGCCAGCACCCGCATCCGCGCGGGCAGCGCCGGCCTCGGAGGCCATACATGCCCGGAATCCTCGATGACGTCACCGCCGCAATCGGCCGGACGCCGTTGGTCCGAATCCGCCGCATGATTCGCACGCAGGCGACGGTGCTGGCCAAGCTGGAGTCGTTCAACCCCCTGGCGTCGGTGAAGGACCGCATCGGGCTGGCGATGATCGCCGCCGGCGAGCGCGAGGGGAAGATCGGCCCGGGCGCCCTGATCGTAGAGGCGACCAGCGGGAACACGGGAATCGCCCTGGCGTTCGTGTGCGCTGCCCGAGGGTACCGGTGCCTGCTTACCATGCCGGAGTCGATGAGCGTGGAGCGGCGGAAGGTGCTGGCGGCGCTGGGGGCGGAGGTGGTGCTCACGCCCGCCGGGGAGGGCATGCCCGGCGCGATCGCCCGGGCCGGCGAGATCGTCGCCGAGAAGCCCGGCGCCTTCATGCCGCAGCAGTTCGAGAATCCCGCCAACCCGGAGATCCACCGGCGGACCACGGCCGAGGAGATCTGGGCCGACACGGACGGAAAGGTTGACATTTTCGTGGCCGGTGTGGGGACCGGCGGGACCCTCACCGGCGTGGCCGAGGCCATCAAGCCGCGCAAGAGCAGCTTCAAGGCCGTCGCCGTCGAACCGGCGCGGAGCCCGGTGCTGACCCAGGCGCTGGCCGGGCAGCCGCCGGCCCCCGGCCCGCACAGGATCCAGGGCATCGGCGCCGGGTTCGTCCCCGCCGTCCTCAGGCTCGACCTCGTGGACGAGGTCATTTGCGTGGATGAGGAAGAGGCCTTCGACTACGCCCGCCGGGCCGCCCGCGAGGAGGCGCTGTTCGTGGGCATCTCGTCGGGCGCGGCCCTTCGGGCCGCCGAGATCGTCGCCACCCGCCCGGAGAGCAGGGGGAAGGTCATCGTCGTGGTCCTGCCCAGCTTCGGCGAGCGCTACCTCTCCACGCCGCTTTTTGATATCCTGCGTGACTGATGCGGAACTTCGTCGACCTGCACACGCACTCGACCGCCTCCGACGGGGACTGCCCGCCGGCGGAGCTGGTCCGGCTGGCCGAGCGGAAGCGGCTGGCGGCGATGGCCCTGACCGACCACGACACCACCGACGGGCTCGCCGAGGCCGCCGAAGCCGCCGCGCCGCTGGCGCTGCGTTTCGTCCCCGGCCTGGAGATCTCCGCGGAGTTTCCCGGCGGGACCATGCACGTCCTCGCCCTGGGCGTCGATCCCCAAAGCCGGGGCCTCCGCGACACCCTCGACCGGCTGATGGCCGCCCGCAACCAACGCAACCCGAGGATCGTCGCCAGGCTCCGCGACATGGGCGTGGACATCTCCATGCCCGAGGTCCGCGATCTCGCCGGCGGCCAGCTCGTCAGCCGGGTCCACATGGCCGCCGTCCTGCGAAAGAAGGGCTACGCCCGGAGCGCGGACGACGCCTTCGCCCGGTACATCGGCTCCGGTGCGCCCGCCTACGTGGACAAGGCCCGCCTGCCGCCGGCGGTGGCGATCGAGCGGATCCACGCCGGCGGGGGGCTGGCGTTTCTCGCCCACCCGCCGCAGATCGGCTACGGCAACATCGCCCGGCTGGCGCGCATCGTGCGGTCGCTCCTGGCCGAGGGGCTGGACGGCATCGAGGCCTACCACCCCGACCACACGCCTGAACAGACCCGCCATTACCTCGACCTCGCCCGCCGCATGAAACTGCTCGTCGCCGGCGGGTCGGACTTCCACGGCGCCGCCAAGCCGGACGTCCGCCTCGGCCGACCCCGCGTCCCGCTGGCCGCCGTCGAACAACTCCTTGCCAAGCTCGGCCTCTGAGAGATATCCTGCCTGATCCATGACCGCAGAAACCGGCGACAGCGCGTCTGGCGTCCGCCCACACGGCCGGATCGGCGTGTTCGATTCCGGGTTGGGCGGGCTGACGGTGGTCCGGCAGATCCTCCACAGGATGCCCGGGGAGGACATCGTGTACCTGGGCGACTCGGCCCGCGTGCCGTACGGCATCAAGTCGCCCGACACCGTCCGCCAGTTCGCACTCCAGGACGCGGCGTTCCTGCTTCGCTTTGACCCGAAGCTCCTGGTGGTCGCGTGCAACACGGCCTCGGCCGTGGCCACGGACGCGC
>CAZNSB010000160.1:0-10281 GCA_964575155.1 uncultured Planctomycetaceae bacterium
CCGCCAAGTACTACGCCGCCCGCCGCCAAGTGCCCGCCGCCAACCTGCTGGGCCTCGAGCTGAAGCTCAAAGGCCGCAACCCCCGCCTGGATTACGCCGAGTTCTTCGAGCAGATCCTCACCCCCGTCGCCGGGAAGCTCTCCTCGCCCGCCTGCAACCAGATCTGCTACGTCGTCACCTGTCCGGGCATTCCGCTGACAGTGGACACCGGCCACCGCCGGCCGCCCAATGAAGGTAAGCGCCGCAACTGGTTCGGCCGCACCAGCCGCCGCAGTGTGGACCAGTTCCTCATCTCGTCGGCGGCCAATCTCAAGGTCGGCCTGGGCCGCAACAAGTACACCGACAAGAAAACCGGCAAACAGGTCGAAATCCCCGCCGCCGGGGCCGGCGCCGCCGGGCCGCTCGGGGGCGACCTCCAGGAGCTGAAGCTTCGGCCCTTCTACGGACGATACCGCGATGAGAAAAGGGCCAGGCACTTTCGCCAACTTCGAAGCGAGGACCCCGAGCGGTTCGACTTTCACCTCGTCAGCCGGCTGGGGCTTTCGCTGGATTCGGCCCGCGACATGGTGGACCGCGCGGTGTATGCCGAGCGGCACCTCCGCCTGCCCGGCCCCGACGAGAAGACGCCCCTGCGGCCGGAAATCTGGCTGGACATGAAGTACCGCTTCGCCGCCGATCACGTGGCCTCCATGGCCCGGGCGGTGCCGATGGTGCGTGGCGTGGCCGGCTCGCCATTCGCCGCCGGCAAGGGGCTGGGTCGGCCCTGGCCGGTGGTCATCGACAATCAGCCCGCCGAGATCGGCTCGGGCAATCCCGCCCACAAGCCGACCGTCACGGCCAAGGTTCAGGCCGTCAGCGAGAAGGGCCTCACGCTCGCCGCCCCCGGCAAGGCCGGGCGGGGAAAAGACGCCCCGCCGGCATACTACTTCCCGGTCGGATGGACGGTGACAAAGGTGATCGCCGCCCCAGGTAGCGCCACCCAGCCGGCCAGTGCCCCGGCCAGCCGGCCGGCCACGTCCGAGCCGACCACCGCCTCGGCCCCGGCCGCTCCCAAGGCCAGGATCGTCGGCGTCGACCTGGCGAGCAATTCGCTGCTGCTGGACTCGACCGAGGGCTTCGCCGCCGGCGACCAGGTCCGCGCCGTCTGGCCGGGCGAGTTCCCCGCCGACAATTGCATGATCTTCTACGGCTTCTACGGATTGTCCCAATTTGAGGACGTCCGCAAGTTCCCCCCCGGCGCCCTCGGCGTCCACGTCGACAGCGGCTGCATGCGATGGGCCTCCGGCGCCATCAGCCGGGGGATCACCGCCACCTTCGGCGTCACCGCCGAGCCGCTTTCTTCCGGCGTGCCCTACGGCGACCTCCTGCTCATGGCCCTGGCCGGCGGATACGACTGGGCCGAGGCCGCCTACGGCGCCCTCCGCCTCGCCCAGCGATGGACCGGCGTGGTCTTCGGCGACCCCCTGTACGCGCCGTTCCGCTCGAAGCAGATTGCCGACGCCACCCCGCCGGTGATCGGCCCGGTCTCCGTCAAGACCGACGGCGACGCGGTGACCCTCGCCGCCGCCCTGGGCGGGAAGACCCCCGACGAGCTGGCGGACGTGGCCCTGTTCCGGCTGGAGTACGGCCCGACGGGCGCCTATGGTCAGACCGTCGAGTTCTTCGACTGGCCCGCCCCGGAAAACGGCGGGCGCGTCAAGGGCCGCCGGTTCGGATACTCCCGCCACTTCCTCGCGGCCCTGAAGGGCCTGGCGAAGGGCCAACCCCTCCACTACCGCCTCACCGCCCGCGACCCCGCCGCCCTCGAGACCACCGCGAAGGGAACCCTCACCCCGTGAAGGTGGGACTTCGTTCCACCCGGCGGGTCGTCCTGACGCGGGGGGCAGCGACCTGTCCTTGCGAAACGGCCAGCCGCGCGGCTGGCCGTTTCGCAAGCTTTCCCGCCGGGCGCCGGGTGCCACGGCTGCGTTCTGTGCAGCCGTGCGCGCGCTCGCAAGGCAGCAGACTGCGCTGCCGCCTGCCTGCTTGCCGCAGGCAGGCAGGTGGCACCCCGCCTGGAATCGTCGGTGCGCCTCCCCGAAGGTTCTGAGACAGCCTCTCAGCATCGGCGCTTGGCAGAGCGGCGCACCCCGCCGACAATACCGCCGGACAGCGCAGCGTCCCTGTCACCAACGGAGTTGTAGGAAATGCCCGAGCGCGACACCGATGAACTCACTGCATCCGTCAAGGAAGTCGCCAGACGCCACGGCGCCGTGCTGGTCGGCGTCGGGCCCGTCGAGCGGTTCGACCCGATGCCCCCGGTGCACGACGCCGTGCCCGAAGGCCATCATCCCAAGGACTTCCTGCCCGAGGCCCGATCGGTCATCTCCGTCGCCATGCCGATCCTGGATGCGGTGATGGACGCCCCGGCCGTCCTGGCCGAGCGCAGGCTGGAGATGATCCCCGACCACGCGCGGTATCCCTACTTCGAGGACTTCTACCACCGGGTGGGGCACGCGGTCCACGACCACGCGCTGGAATTCATCGCCCAGATGGTCGCCCAGCACCTCCTCGCCCGGGGCCATCAGGCGATGATCTTCCCGACCACCGGCCTGCACCCGGCCGTGGAAGGCATGACCGACAGGCAGATATGGGAAGGCCCGTCGAAGGAATGGGCGGAGCGGAATTCTCCGTTCCGATTCTCCTTCGGCCCGTTCAGCCACCGCCACGCCGCCACCCGGGCCGGGCTCGGCGAGTTCGGCTACAACAACCTCGTTCTGACCAGGCATTTCGGGCCGAGGCAGCGGTTCAACTCCATCGTCACCGAGGCGGAGCTGACGGCCGACCCGCTCGTCACCGAGCCGATCTGCCTCAGGGAGGAATGCAGGCTGTGCCTGAAGGCCTGCATTGCGGATTGCCTCGCCATGCGGGACGATCCCTCCGCGGCCGAGGACCGCTCCGTCGAGCAGGTGGACCCCGGCCGAATCTTCATCGACACCCCCGCCAGGACGGACGCGACGCTGTGTCGCCGCAGGCGCGAGGGCCGGCCGGACTCGCCCATCCGGGGAGACTGCGTCCGGATCTGCCCCGTCCCGGCCCCGCCGAAGCGCCTGACCAAACGGCTCGAGCAGATCGTTGCCGAGCACGGCTGGCCGGGGGCCTGATCCGCTGAATCGTCATCGTCGTCTTGCCGGCGGACGGCTGCGCGCGTCAGCGCCGGCGCCGCATCGTCAGAAACGACCGGCAAATCTCCGGAACGCCCCCCCCGGCGGCGGCGTTTGAAAGGTCATGGCGGCGAACGTCCAACGACGAATTGGGCCCCTGCTGGTGGTCCTCGGGCTCACCTGCCCGACCGCAGGCCACGCCGACGACACCACGCTCATCCTCGATGAATCGGCCTACTGCAGGCCCCACTACCAGTTCGGGTGGGAGCTGATCTCGGCGAGGGCCCTCCAGGCCGAGGGCCAGAAGCTGCTGGGCAAGCGGCCGTACGCTTTGCTGGAGCGCGACGTGAAGCGCCGGCTGGCGGACCGGAAGATCGACTGGGCGCAGCACGACTGGCGCGACCACGCGGTCTTCCGGGGCTTCCGCATGGGCGGGACGCGCGACGTGCCCAAGTGCCGCGCCGCCTACACCGACCCTGCGCCGGCGGACTGGGCCAAGCGCCAGTTCGACGATTCGCGCTGGCTGCGTTTCCGGATGCCGTTTGCCGTCGGGCCCGCCAGCGGGGCTCACTTCGGTCAGTGGCGTTGCCAGAGCCCCGGCCTTCAGGCGGCGTTCTACCGCTACCGCTTCGTGGCGACCGATCCGACCGCCGGCGAGCTGACGCTGTCGCTGAGCTACTACGGCGGGGTGGCGGTGTTCGTCAACGGGCATCCGCTCGCCCGCGGGCACCTCGCGCCCCCGCGGGCGCCCCTGCCGGGGACCGACCGCGGGCAGGTCCTGCCCCGGATCTGGGCCGAGGACTACCCGCTGGCGGCATATCGGCGGCTGTGGACCGAGCTGACCGAGAAGCAGCGGGCCCGGGCCAGGCGCAAGGGCTGGGTCAAGGGCGGCCCGGCGCCGAAGTACTTCGGCTGCGTCGGGCACGCAGCGGCGCCGGGGTCGCGCGTCTACAACCTCCGCAACCGGACGCTGGGGCCGGTTCGGGTTCCCCCCCGGCTGCTGCGCAAGGGGACGAACGTCCTGGCGATCGAGATCCGGGCCGCGCCCATCCACCCCTGCGCGGCGAACGCCGAATGGCTGGGGACGGGGGCCGAGCACTCGGCGGCGTGGCTTCACGCCCGGCTGACGGGTCTGTCGCTTCGGTGCCGGGGCGGCGGGGTGACGCCGGCGACGCGCCGCCCCCCCGGCGTCCAGGTCTGGGCCGAGGACATGAACCGCCGCGTCTTTGCCCCCGAGTTCCTCGAGCCCGGCGCCCAGCCCGGGGCGATCCGCATCGTCGGCGGACCCGGCGGCACCTACGCCGGTCAGATCGTCATCGGCGCCGACCGGGAGCTGACGGGCGTGAAGATCGTCGCCGGGCCGCTGCGGGCCGACGGCGGCGCCGCCATCCCCGCCTCGGCCGTCCGCGTCTTCGGCATGGTCGGACACCCCATCGGCGGCATGGTCAGCCGGCTCGGGCAGGGGCGGATCCCCGTCTTCCGCTGCGCCGTCACCGGGCGGGAGCCCCCGCCCATCAAGCAGGCCCTGCTCCGCTTCGCCCCGGACGCCGACGAGAAGAAGGCCCGCGCCAAAGCCGGGGGCGACATCCTCTACTTCGACCACATCACGGGCGCCCGTCCGGAGACGGTCGCCGCGGGCTCCTGCCGGCCTTACTGGCTGAGCGTGCGGGTGCCCCCCGACGCCGCGCCGGGGCGGTATCGCGGCTCGGTCCGGGTCGAGGCCGGCGGCGCCGACGCGACCGTCCCCGTCGAGCTGGAGGTCGTCGGGTGGCGCGTGCCGGAGGCGACCGACTTCCAGGTCCACATGGGGGTGGAACAGTCCCCGTACGCGGTGGCGCGTCAGTACGGGGTGAAGCTGTGGACGGAGGCGCACTGGCGGCTGATCGAGGCCAGCCTGGTCCAGCTCGCGCGGATCGGCAACGACTGGTGGTTCGTGCCGGTGCTGCGGAACACCGAGTTCGGCAACCTGAACGACTCCATGATTCTCTGGTACCGCGAGCCGGGCGGGGAGGGCGGCCCGCCGGCGCTGGGGTTCGACTACCGCCTGCTGGACCGGTACCTGGACCTGATCGTCAAGCACTGCGGTCGCCCGAAGGTCGTCTCGTTCGTGGTGATGCACGGCGCGCCCTGCCCGATCGAGGTGACGGTCTTCGACGCCGCCACCGGCCGGCGGGATCGCGTCCACCTCGGCGGGGCCGCCGGCGACCCCGCCGTCCGGCGGACCTACTGGGCCGCCTTCGCCAACACCCTGTATCGCCACATGAAGGATCGCGGGCTGGGCGAGGCGATGCACTGGGGCTACGCCTGGGACACCGAGGGCGACCCGAAGCTCAAGCCCCTGCTGGCGTCGGTGATCCACGAGGTCCGCTGGACCTCCGGCTCGCACAACACGAAGAGCGGGGGCTCGGGCGGCGGGGGTCGGCTGGACACCAGCTACTACAAGAGCACCTCCGAGATCTACTCCCTCCCGCTCACCGCCCGCAGCCGGATGGGGTGGAAGAACCGGGACATCCGCCTGAACACCCCGCGGGCAGAGAGCACCTGCGCCTGCATCGAGGGGCACAGCCACCCGTTCGGCTGCCGGCTGGCGGTGCAACGGGCCGTGGTCGCCGGGTTCAACGGGCTGGGGCGGATCGGCGGAGACTACTGGGCCAAGACGTACTGGCGGGGGATGCGCGGCAGCCTTTGGCACATGGCGGGCTTCCCCGGGCTGACGGTGCTCTGGCCGGGGCCGGAGGGCGCCGAGGGCAGCGCGAGGCTGGAGGGCCTGGTCGAGGGCCTCCAGGAGGCGGAGATCCGCTGCTTCATCGAGCAGGCGATCGACCGCGGGCTCCTGCCGGGCGGGCTCGCCCGGCGGGCCGGCGACGTCCTCTCCCGCGACAACCGCGAAACGCTCTCGATCCCCACGCACGTGCCCAGCAACCTGATGGCCGAGAACGCCCAGGGATGGTTCGCGCGGTCGCGGAGGCTGTACAGTGCGGCGGCGGAGGTCGCCGCGGCCGTCGGGCTGGACGTGGACCGGACGCACATCACCGCCTCGGTCGCCCCCCTCGGCCAGCCGAGCGTCGCCGTCAAACTGAGGAACTGGACGGGAAAGCCCCGCCCCTGGCGGGCCGACAGCAGCCGGAAGTGGCTGGTGCCGGCAAGGACCGCGGGCACGGCCAGCGGCTTTGAGGAGCTGCCCGTCCGGCTGGACGGCAGGGGTCTGCCGGCGGGCGGGCGGGCCAGCGGAACCGTCACCGTCACCGACGTGTCTTCCGGGCGGGCGATGCCCGTCGCCGTCACCGCACGCGTGGGCGAGGTCTTCGGCTTCCCGGCAAAGGTCGTCATCAACGCCGCCCCGGGCGCCCGGGCCGTCTGCGAGGGCGCGGCCGTGTTCAACAGCTCCGCCGTGGCGCTGCCCTTCAAGATCACCTGCGAGGCGGGCTGGCTTCGGGCGGAGCCGGCGGCGGGGACCGTGCCCGCCGGTCAGATCGCCTTCGTGAAGCTGATCGCGACGGCCCCGGCCGGGGCGGGCGCCCACCGCGTGGCGCTGCACGTGACGGTGGGCCAGGCGCGGAAGCCGTCGGAGGCGGTCGTCCACGTCATCACGCCCTACCGCCGGCCGACGCCGCCCGCCGGCCAGGCCGTCTGGCTGCTGGAGGCGCTCCGCTCCAAGGCCGTCAAGGTCGTCTCGCACGTCACCGCCAGCATGACGCCCAAGAACAAGCCCCGCCACTACAGCCTCTGGTGGGTCGGGGCGCCCCTGTACAACGGGCACAACATCCCCGGCGGGCCGAAGGAGCACGCGGTCTACGACTGCGACCGCGACGAGGTGCCCTACCCCATGGGCGGGCGGACGTTCCAGCGCGGGTACTGGGTCTACCCCTTCGGAAGGACCACCTACGCCATCGAGGGCGCGGGCTTCAAGGCCTTCAGCGCGTGGGTCGGGTTCAACCGCGGCATGGAGCGCGGGCGGGGGCTGGTCAACCAGGCCGCCCTGGTCCACTGCGAGATCCACGTGGACGGCAAGCTCCGCGCCCAGAGCGGGCTGATGCGGGTGGGCGAGCAGCCCCGGCTGCTGGTGGCCAGCGGCCTGGCCGGCGCCAAGGAAATCACCCTCCTGACCCGCACCGCCGCGGACGAAAGCGACGGCCGGGCGCTCGTCACCTGGGCAGACCCGAAGTTCTACCGGAACTAGCCACCGGCCGCCGGGCAGCGGATGGTGACGGACTTCATCTTCGGCCGCTTGGTGCCGCCGACCTCGATGACGGCCTTCGCGCCGCTGGTGGCAACCTTGTGGGTGAAGGTCTTTTCCTTCGTCCAGTCTTCCAGCCAGCGCCAGGTGATCTCCAGGGGCGTGGCCTTGAGGGCCTCGGCACCCGCGGCGGTGACGGTGACGTTGTTCTCGCCGACCTCCAGCCAGGGGCGGGAGTAGAAGCTCAGCATGGTCGTGTTGGTGACCTTCAGCGACTTCAGGACGACGGGCGTCCGCTTGTAGCTGGCACGGAAGACGATCCTCAGGGCGAACTTGTACCGTCCGCTGGTGGAGCCGGCGGGGAACTCGTAGGTGTTCGGCCTGCCGATGCTGATGGGGCCGAATCTGCCGGTCTTCCTGACCTCCCCGCCGTACAGCCAGGTCTTCCCGCCGTCGGTGGAGAAGCAGAAGCTGATCCCGCCTCCGAGGTCAATCTGTGCCTCGCCCTCGATCTCGGTGTCGGCGATGACGTAGGGGAGCTCGAAGCTCATCTCGGCCTCCCCGCCGGGGGCCCTGCCCGCCAGCGCCAGCCCGGCGCCGGTTACGGCGACCTTGTTGAGCTTGGCGGCGAAGTCCTTCATGCCCTGCTCGGTGAGGGCGGGGGTGTGAACGAAAACGGCGTTGCCGTAGTAGCGATAATAGGTCTTGTTCCACTGGGAGTGCGGCCCGTCGGGGATGGTCTTCTTGTACGGGGCCCAGTACGGGAAGGCCTTCTTGAGGACGTGGTCGTTGCCGAACTTGGCGGCCGGGCCGGAGGGAAACTGCCGGTCCAGGTGCCGGCCGAGGTACGGCCCGGAGGGGCTGTACCACTTCCCGACGTTGCCCCACAGCCAGGTGACCCGCTCGCCGGGGCGGAGGCAGAGGTCCTCGACGTACCCTTGCGAATACGGCCGGCCGCCGGGCTTGTGGTTCTTGGCGTTGACGACGGAATTGACGTCGGCGCCGTAGTTGACCATGAAGTTCTCCGGGCATCGTCCCTCGGCCTTGGCCTTGGAGAAGCGGGTGCGGTCGGCCATGATCTCCTCGTAGGAGTAGATGTCGCCCTTGGCGTCGGTGACGTAGGCCGGAAGCCAGACGTCCAGCCAGCGCCACTTCCCGTCGCAGAAGACCTCTCCGCTGATGTGCCCGAAGCCGGGGTCGAGCTGGCGGAACTTCAGCCCCGCCGCCTCGCACAAGGCCCCCTGGACGCCCGCCTGCGGGCCGCACCCGCAGAAGCCGTAGACCACAATGTACTTGCCGGGATCGTTCGCGAAGACCAGCATGTCCCGGCGCTTGCCTTTATAGGTGATGTTCTTCATCTCCAGCGGGCGGTGGCTGTGCCAGTCCATCCAGACCGCGCGGACCATGAAGTCGTAGATGGCGATCGCCTTGTCCTGCTCGGTCTTGCAGCCCTTGCAGACGTCGGCGACGATGGTCTTGAGGGAAGTGCAGTTGACGCTGCGGTCGGTGTCGACGACGATCCCCTCGATGCCGGCGTCAGCGCGGCCGGCCGCCACCGCCCCGATAAGAACCATAAGAATCAACGCGCGGTGATACATGATTCACTCCTTTCTTCGTGGACTCACCCCGCGGCTCACCGCGCGGGGCAGGCAATCGTGATGGACTTCATCTTCGGCCGCTTGGAGCCGGCGACCCTGATGGTGCACCTGGCGCGGTTCCTGTCAAGTCGCTGCGTGAAGGACTTTTCCCTTTTCCAGTCTTCCAGCCAGCGCCACGTGACTTGCAGGGGCGCGGCCGCCAGTGCCCGTCCGTTGCCGCAGGCAACGGTGACCTCGTTGTCGCCGACCTCCAGCCAGGGGCGGGAGTAGAAGTTCAGCATGGTGGTGTTGGTGATCCTGAGGGCCTTGAGGGTGGTGTCGGCTGGGCCGTTGCGCCCGCGGAGGACGACGCGGAGGCGGAAGCCGTACTGCCCGGAGGTGCTCCCGGCGGGGTATTCGTATGCGTTGGGTCGGCCGATGCGGATGGGCCCGAAGGTTCCGGTCTGTTTGACCTCGCCGCCCAGCAGCCAGCTCCTGCCGCCGTCGAGGGAGTGGCAGAAGCTCACCGCGCCCCCGCGGACCGTCGCGGCCCCCTCGATCTCGGTGTCGGCGATGACGTAGGGCAGCCTGAAGGCCATCTCGATGGTCCCGGCGGCCCCGCCGCGGCGGGCGGTCCCGTCCCCGCCCGCCCGGGCGCCGCCGGCGGCGAAGGTCACGTTGTCGAGGACGGCGCCCACGTCGGCCAGGCCCCGGGCGGTGACGGGGGGCCGGCAGGTGAAGACGGCGTTGCCGTAGTAGCGGTAGTAGACGTCGTCGGGCGCGTGGGGGCCTTCGCGGATGACCTTCCGGTACGGGCGCCAATGCTCGAAGGCATCGGCGCAGTTCCGGTCGCCGCGATACTTGAACGCCGGCCCGCAGGCCAGCGCGCCGCCGTAGTACGCCGCCGGCCAGTACCACTTGCCCACGTTGCCCCACAGCCAGGTGCACGACTCGCCCGGGCGGAGGCGCAAGTCCTCGACGGCCTTCTGCCGGTACCCGGCCCGGCCGCCGGGGGTGTGGGGCCCGGCGCCGATGACGGCCGGGAGGTGGTCCGCGCGGTTGCAGATGTAGTTGCCCGGCGTGCGGTGCTCGGCGAGGGCGTCGGCGACGAGCGACCGGTCGGCCATCAGCTCGTCGTAGGAGTAAATGTCGCCGTCGGCGTCGGTGACGTAGGCCGGCAGCCAGACGTCCATCCAGTGCCAGCTCCCGCCCCACCGGACCTCGGTGGAGACGTGCCCGAATCCCGGATCGAGCAGCCGGCAACCCAGCCCCGCCGCCCGCAGCAGGGCGCCGAACAGGTGCGCCTGGGGCCCGCAGCCGCAGCAGCCGTACACGCTGACGTACTTGATCGGGTCGTTCACGAACCACAGGTCCAGCCCGACCT
>CAZNSB010000161.1:0-10277 GCA_964575155.1 uncultured Planctomycetaceae bacterium
GGTGGCATGGCCAGGCGCTGTTTGCATGGCCATGGGCCCAGCGTCCCGCGCCCCTCACCGCCAGGCGGAGAAGGGGCGGAGGGTCATGTCCACCGGCTCGCCGGTGATCCACACGGCGGCGGGTCGGGTGCGGGCGTCGAAGGGGTCGGCCTCCCACAGCACCAGGTCGGCGTCCTTGCCGCGGGCGATGGACCCCAGCCGGTCGGCCACCCCGCAGATCCTCGCCGGGTTGATCGTCACCGTCCGAAGGGCGTCGGCGGGGGCGAGCCCCTCCCGGATGGCCAGGGCCGCGTAGACGTTCAGGTACCGAAGCGGCGTGACGTCCGTGTCGGCGGTGATGGCGACCAGCAGCCCGGCGCCGACGGCGGCGGGCACCGCCTCGAAGCCCTTCTGGTGCAGCTCGATCTTCACCCGCGACCCGAGCGTCGGGCCGATCACCACCGGAATCTTTCGCGCCGCCAGCTCGCCCAGGATGTCCCGGCACTCGGTGGCGTGCTCGAAGACGATCTCGAAGCCGAACTCCTCGGCGATGCGGATGGCGGTGAGCATGTCGATGCTTCGGTGTGCGTGGCAGCGGGCGGGGTAGCTTCGGCGCAGCAGCCCGGCGAGGACCTCCTTGCCCAGGTCGATCTCGAAGGGCTCCTTGGCCTTCCTGCCGCGGTGGCGGCGCTTCCTCTCCACGTAGACTCCGGCGGCCGTCAGGGCGGCGCGGAGGACCGCGGCCGTCCCCATGCGGGTGCTGGGCATCTTCTTCTGCTCGCCGTAGACCCGCTTGGGGTTCTCGCCGGTGGCCATCTTCAGCCCGGCGTCGAGCTTGACGATCTGCCGGGCGACCGTCGCAGACAGCGTCTTGACCACCGACCCCAGCCCGCCGATGACGTTGGCGCTGCCGGGCGTGATGAACGCCGCCGTCACCCCCGACTGCGCCGCCTCCAGAAGGGCCGCGTCCGTCGGGCGGAACGCGTCGATCGCCCGAACCTGCGGCGTCACCGGGTCGGTCTTCTCGTTGATGTCGGCGTCCCCGGGCATCCCGTCCTCGGTGAGCCCGGCGTGGGTGTGGGCGTCGATGAAACCGGGGGTCAGCAGCCTGCCGGCGGCGTCCACCCGCTCGGCCTTGGGGGGGACCTTGACGTTCCGGCCGACGGCGGCGATGCGGCCGTTGCGGACCAGGACCGTCCCGCGGGCGATCCTGGGTCTCGTGACCGGGTCGATGTCGGCGTTGACGATGGCGAACATGTCGGCCTCCTGACCGGCGGCGCCTGCGCGCGCCGCAAGGGGGTAGTCTACCGCCCCCGGCGGCGATGTCCACCCGGCGCCGGGGCGTGTTCCAACAAGGAGCTACACTGGTTGCAAGCAACCAGTGCCACCCGAAGCCCCTGCGCCGGGTGGCACCTGCCTGCCGGCAGGCAGGCGGCTTGCTTGCAAGCCGTGTTCTCCCTGATGGCATCCATCGTGGGCCGGGGGCCTTGCGAACCGGCCAGCCGCGCGGCTGGCCGGTTCGCAAGGGCGAACGTCATGACTACAGTCGTCGATCATCGCCCGGCCGCGCTGCGTCGTTTCTACGGGACCTTGACGCCGAGGGCCTCCAGGATCAGCCGGATGCGGAGGCGGATCTCCGCGTCGTCGCTCTTGAGGTGCGGGCGGATCACCGGGACGATGGCCTTGCCCATGGCGATCAGGGCCTTCGTCGCTTCCTCGCGGTCCTTGTACGTCGGCGCCCCGAGCAGGGCGATGAGCTTCTGTGCCTTCTTGACGACCTCCGGCGGCGGCAGCACGGTCCGGCGCGTGATGGAGGCGATCTCGGCGGCGGGGACCTTCAGCTCCACGCCGGCGCCGATCCGGAAGGTGATCGTGCGCTCCACGAGCGTGCCCGTCACCACCACGCCGTCCCACTGCGTGGCGGCGACCTTCCCGGGCTGCTTCGGGTCAAAGATAAACGACCGGACGCTGGCCGGCGGCAGGGCCGCTTCGCCGAAGGGCGTGCGGACGGTGAGCCTGGCATCAATGACCTCCCCCATCAGTCGGTCTCCGCGACGGGCAACCAGCGTGGCTAGGTCCGTGGTGTCGATGGACTTGGGCGGGAAGGTCAGGCCAATCAGGTCGCCGGGGGAGACTGACGTCTTCGGCCCCAGGGCAAGCTTGAACGTCAGCCGCTCCACCAGCAGCCTGCCGGCCAGGGCCGTGCCGTTGGCGAAGCGGACCCAGTGCATCCTGCCCCAGGCCGAGCCGATCGCCGCCAGGGCGTCTGCCGGCAACTCCACCACGCCGAAACGCGTCTGGAAGGAGAGCTTCTGCTCAAGGCTTTCCCATATCAGCCGCTCGCCCGTCCGCAGCGTCAGCAGTCGCCGCGGGAGCGTGGTCGGCGCCCGACCCTGCCGCCGCCAGCCGAGCTGGCGGATGCTCGCCAGGGAGATGCTCAGCGTCGCGCCGGTGGAGAGCTTCAACTGAACGGTGGCGGTTCCGACGGCCCCGGCGAGGACCTGGCCGTCGTTCAGGCAGACCCACGTGCGGCCCGGCTTGCCGCCCCCGGCCAGGCCGGCCAGCTTGCCGGCCCCGAAGGTGAACCGGCCGACAGTGCTCGTGACCACAAAGCGGTCGTTGACGATAGTGCCCTTGAGCACCTGCCCGTCGCCCAGGACGACCCGGTCGGCCGCGGCCTCACGCTCGATCGCCGGCGGCCGGACCGGCAGGGCCAGGCCGGCCGGGGCGCTCCCGGCGAACATGCCGCGGATCTCCTCGGCGCTCAGGGCGCGATTCCAGATCGCCACGTCGTCGATCGCGCCGTGGAAGTTGTAGGTGTCGTGGTGGAGCCCCCCGATCTTCACGTCGTCAAGGGCGTATTCCGCCGGGTCCGTGCGCTTGACGTTGCCCGAGACCTTCGTCGCCTCAAGCCGGCCGTTGACGTACAGGCTCATGCGCCCACGGTCGAAGGTCGCCGCGACGTGGGTCCAGGCGCCCTTGGGCGCGGCGGAGACCCCCGTGATGCTGTCCACCGCTTTCCCCGACGCTACTGCCAGGCACGCGCGCCCGGTCTCCTTGACCAGACCCAGGATGTAGTCACCGTGACCTTGGGAGCCCGAGCTGAACCACTTGTTCAGGATCATCGGGTAGTACCCGGCCTCATCCTGATAGGCTTCCGGCTTGATCCAGGCGCTGAGGGTGAAGGCGTCGTCGGTGTCGAGCGAGTTCTGGTCGGGCACGGTGATGAAGCCGCTGCGGCCGTTGAAGAGGAAGGCACCCCTGGCCTTGCCGTGGCGGTCGGCGGCGAAGGAAACGCCCTTGCCGATCTTGCCGTGATGGGCGCCCGCGCTGTCGCGGGCGTCGCCGTCGGCGGCCCAGTGGGCCACCAGCCCCTTGCGCGGCAGGTCGGGCAGGAAGATCGGCATCGCCGGGAGTCCGAGGAAGACGGCCTGGACCTCGTCGGCCGTCAGCGCCCGCTTCCAGATGGCCACGTCGTCGATGGCGCCGTGGAAGTTATGAAGGTCGGACCACAGCCCGCCGATGATCACGTCGTCGTGGGCGTACTCGGCGGGGCAGGTGCGCTTGACCTTCTCGGAGGCCCTGGTGGCCTCGGGCCTACCGTTGACGTAAAGCGCGACCGTCCCGCGGTCGAACGTCGCCGCCACGTGCGTCCACTTGCCTTTGGGCGCGACGGACTTCGCGCCGAGCCTATCGGTCTGGCCCTTCGAGGAGTGGTGGGCAACGTACAGGGACGGGGACCCGCTGTTGCCGTCCAGGAACAGCATGTAGTCCGACTGGCGCGAGGCGTGATCGTACTTGCTCAGAATGACGCCGTAGTGCCCCGACTCGTCCTGGTAGGCCTGCGGCTTGATCCAGGCGCTCAGGGTGAAGGCGTCATCCGTGTCGAGCGAGTCCCGGTCGAGCACGGTCACGAAGCCGCTGCGGCCGTTGAACAGGAAGGCCGCCTTGGCCCTGCCGTGGCGGTCCGCGGTGAAGGACACGCCGGCGCCGACCTTGCCGTGGTGGGCGCCCGCGCTGTCCTTGGCGTCGCCGTCGCCGGTCCAGTGGGCGACCAGCCCCTCCCGCGGCAGGTCGGCGGCGGCCGCCCGCGCCGGCTGGGGCCCGGCCGGCCCGAACAGGCGCAGTCCCGCCGCGAAGGCCAGTGCCGTCAGCGCCGTAGCGTGTCGTCTGCCCATCAATCACTCTCCCTTCGGGCCAGCGCCGCTCATCATACTCCGTCGTCCGGGCGGGGCCACCCCGCTCGATCAGCCGGCGGGCAGATGGGCGAGCCCATCAGTCGGCGCAGCGAGGCCGCGGCTTCGCGGCGGGACCTCTGGTACGGGGCGGCTCGGGCCAGGCATCGGAGCAGGGCGATGGATTCCGCGGAGCCCAGCAGTTCCAGCAGATGGATCGCGCGGCCGAGGCGCAGCATGCAGGGCTCGGCGGCGGCGTCGGCCTCGGGCGGAGGGTTGGCCAGGGCCGCCCTGCCGAGGAAGGCGATGCCCTCGCCCGGATGCAGGGCCATGTCGATGACGGCCCTGTAGGCGGCGGCCGCGTCGGGGCGGGCCAGGGCGGCCCAGCAGGCCTTCAGCCGGCCGTCGCCCAGGGGCGGGAGGGGGCGTTCCGGCCGGGGGATGAATCGCCAGACGGCCGCGGTGCACTGGCCATCGTTGGCGGCGACGAAGGTTCTCCCGTGATCGTCGGCGCTGACGCTGGTGGCGCCGGTGGAGTACGCGCCGCGGTAGGGCAGGGCGAACATCAGCCCCCACGTGGCCGTCTCCCACAGCTTCACGGTGTTGCCCGAGTTCGCCGACAGCAGCATCCGCCCGTCGCGGGAGAACCTCACGCAGTTCGGGCGGTCGTGCTTGCGCGTGCCCTGAAGCTTGCGAACGCACCTGCCGGTCTCGGCGTCCCAGATGCGGATCAGCCCGGAGTACGATCCGCTGGTGGCGATGAGCCTTCCGTCGGGCGAGAAGTCGAAGCCGAAGCTGGCGCCGGTGAGGTTGAACAGCGGCTTGCCCGTGGCGACGTCCCAGAGCCTGCCGCCGGCCGCCACCCGCTTGCCGTCGGGCGACAGGGCGATTCCCCTGGCGTAGCCGGTGGCGACCTGGATGCGCCGCGTGAGCCTGCCCGTGGCCAGGTCCCACACGCTGGCGGTGCCGCCCCGCCCGCAGGAAGCCAGCGTGGACCCGTCGGCCGATATGGCGATGGCCTTCTGGAACCTCGGCACGGACAGGCTGCGGATGCACTTGCCGCTGGCGGTCTCCCACACCCGAACGACCGTGTCGTTCCCGCCCGAGGCGAAGAGCCGGCCGTCGGGGGCGAAGGCCACGCCCCTGGTGTGGTGGCGATGCCCGGGGTACGTGCGGACCACCGCGCCCGTCCGGGCGTCCCGCAGCAGGACCTGCCTGACCCCGACCAGGTAGTGCCGCCCGTCCGGCGACATGGCCGCGCTGTAGCACCGCCCGCCGTTGGTGTGCTTGAAGATCGCCTCCGGCTGCAAGAGCAGCGGCTTGACCGGATGCACGATCTTCGCCAGCAGGGCGATTGCCTTGATCCGGGAAGACAGAATGCCGATCCGGCCGAGGCGCGTCTCCACCGGCAGCACCGCCAGGCCGACCACGCCCTTGACGTGACCGCCCCGGCGGGGCTCGACCTCGGCGTGCTCGCGGTCGTCGGCGAAGGTCACCGCCTTGATGTCCCTCCAGGCGAAGCGTTTCGTGCCCTTGGGCATGAGAAGCGGCAGGTCCGGGCAGACGGGGGTGCCCCACACCCGGCTGCCGTCGCGGAGACTCAGCAGGAGCACGTTGGTCTTGAACCACTCGGGCGGGACGTTCGTCGCCTGGTGCAGGCGGCTGATCTCCTCCGCCGTCAGCGCCCGGTCCCAGAGGGCGACGTCGTCGATGGCGCCGCAGAAGTCGTGCATGTGGACGGCCTGGGCGCCGATGGCCAGCTTGTCGCGGTTGTACTCGGCCCGCGTGGTGCGGGTGACCTTCTCCGAAGCGGCCTCCGCGTCCAGCCGGCCGGCGATGTAGAGCTTCCTCTCCCCGCGGCGGAAGGTCGCGGCGACGTGGGTCCACGCCCAGGTCGGGACGACCGATCGGGAACGGATCTCGTCGCTGACGTACTTCTCGTCGCTGTTGCAGACCACCAGGCTCAGCCGCCCGTCCAGCAGCAGCCGCAGGTTGTAGTCGCCGTGGCCTCGGGCGCGGCCGAACCCCTTGGCGACGATGGTCGACATGGTGGCGTGATGGCTCTGGTGCGCCCGGGGGAAGATCCAGGCGCTGAGGGTGAACGCCTCGTCGGTGTCGAGGGCGTCGGCGTCGGGCACGTTGACGAATCCCCTCTTGCCGGTGAAGTAAAATGCCTTGCCCGCCTGCCCGAACCGATCGGCCGTGAAGCTCGCGTCCCGGGCCATCGAGCCGTGATTGGCCCCGGCGCTGTCGGCGGCGTTCCCGTCGCCGGCCCAGTGGGCGACGAGGCCGTCGCGCAACAGGTGGGCGGCAGGCGCCTCGGCCCCGGCCGGCGGCGCCGCCAAGGCCAGCGCCGCAAGCACGGACAGGGTCCAGCGCTTTCTCATGGCGTTCCCTTTCGCAAGAGGCGTTCGGGGTTCGGCTTCCCGTCGCCCCGTTAGACGCGCCGGGGCGGGCGGGGTTCCGTAAACGGACTGTAAAGAAAGTCGCGGGCGCCCGGGCGGGGCTACTCCGCCGGGCGGATCCGCTCCAGCAGCCTGCGGGCGTTTCTCGAGAGGAGCTTGGTCTTGTCGGCCTCGGAGATCTTCGCGCCCAGGACCTTCCCGATCTGCTGGGCCATGTTCAGGAAGATGGCGTCGGAGCCCCAGAGGACCTTCTCCGCGCCCGCCTCTTCCACGAGCTGCGCCACCAGCCCGCGCGGCGCCTTGCTGAAGCAGGTGTCGAGGTAGACGTTGTGGCATTCGCGGGCGGCGCGGGCGTACTCAGCCGGCTTGGCGGCGCCCGCGTGGGCGAGCAGGATGGACGTCTCCGGGAACTTTTCGGCGAGCCGGCGAACCTGGTCGAACTCCTCGTCCTTGCCCCAGGTGTGCAGGAGCACGGGCATCCGCCGCTCGTCGGCCAGGGCCAGGGCGGGCTCGTAGGCCGAGTCCGTGTACGGAAAGCCGTTGATGTTGTGCAGCTTGACGCCGACGAACCCGCCGTCCAGGCACCGCCGGGCCTCGGCCTGGACCTGCCGGGCGTCGGTCGGCCAGAGGGCGACGTATCCCATGATTCGGCCGGGGTGGGCGCGGCAGGCGGCGAGGACCTCATCGTTGCCGCGGCGGACGTCGCCCTGCATGCAGGTCGTGTGGCTGCAAAGCACGGCTCGCACGCCGATGCGGTCCATGGTGGCCACCAGCGCTGCCGGCGTCAGGTCGGGGATCGCGAAGTGATACCGCCCCAGGTGCCCGTGCATGTCGATGATGTCCATGTCCGCCAGGCTCTCGCCGCCCCGGCCGCGCTGGAGAAGCGTCGTCATCGCTCGATCCCTCCCACCAGCCGCTGGAGGTTGCCCGACCCGATCAGCGCCCGCTCGGCGTCGGAGATGTCGGCGTACATGAGCATCGTGACGGCCGCCATGCACTCGGCGGCGGGAAAGCCGGTGCCGAACAGCAGCCGCTGCGGGCCGACCCGGCCGACGAGGTACTCTATCCCCCTGTGGAGCGACCAGGCCCCGCCGAGGGTCAGGTGGACCCCGCCGCAGGCCTCCAGCAGCGCGCCGAGGGCGCGCAGGGACCGGTAGCCCGCGGGGACGTGGAGGATCGGCAGTTGCGGGTATTTCCCGCCCAGCTTCGCGACCTGCTCGGGGGGCACTTCGTTCTCGTGGCAGAAGACGGGCAGCCTCCTGGCCGCCAGCGCCGAGAGCAGCCGACCGGATGCCCATTCGGCCAGGAGCCAGTAGTCCGTCTTCGGGCGGATGCAGACCGCCGCGGCGCCCCGGTCGATCAGCGAGGCCACCTGCCGCTCTTCCGGGACCGCGTCCCGGCCGGCCGGCGGCGCCACCACCGGGCAGGGCACCAGTTGGGCCAGGTCCTCGCAGGCCCCGAAGAGGCCCTCGTTGGACGAGGCGAAGTCGGCGTCCAGCTCTTCCGGGGCGGTGCGGACCAGGGCCCGCTCGATCGCCAGCCGATGCATCTCCCCGGCCAGTTCGCCGGCGGAGACGGCCCTGCGCCGGCCCGGCTCGGCGCCGCCGAAACCTGTATGAGCGTCGAATAGAGGCGTCATTCGTGCCCTTGCCCTTCCCGCGCCCGATCCGCTCTCCGGCGCTGCTGCCGTTTAATCTCTCTTGCCCGCCAGTTCCGGCGCCATCTTCGCGCCCGCCGCCGGGCCCCCGGCTTCCGTGACACCGGGCCCGGCGGATAGGGTATTCTATTGGCCGACGAGTTCAGCCGACAGGCCGGAGAGCGAAAGGAGCCCGATGATGCGACGCGCCGAGCCGGAAACGATCTACTCCTACACCTCGGCGGCCAACCCGGTCACGTTCACCGTCCGGCCGGGGGAGGTCTTCGAGGTCGAGACGGTCCCTTGCTGCGGGCGGCAGTTCGACAGCCACACCGGCCGACACGACCCGAAGGCCGCCGGCGGGATCAACCCCTCCACCGGGTGCATCGCCGTCGAGGGGGCGGCGTGCGGGCAGGTCCTCGTCGTCCACGTGCTGGACATTGCCCTGCACGAGTACGGGTTCACCCGGCTGGGCTGGCCGAGCGCCATCCTGCCGCAGATGGCCAAGGAGGACGGGTGGGAGGAGGCCTTCAAGGCCGTCGGAATCCGAGACGGGTTCATCGAGTGGTCGGAGAAGCTCAAGATCCCCGCCGCGCCGATGATCGGGCACGTCGGCGTCGCCCGCCCGGAGGAGGTCCTCCACAACGGCCACAACGGGCACTTCGGCGGGAACATGGACATCCCCGAGGTCACCACCGGCTGTCGGGTGCACCTGCCGGTGCTGGTCGAAGGCGCCCTGCTGCACGTCGGCGACGTCCACGCCGTCCAGGGCGACGGGGAGATCGACGGCGCCGGCGGCATCGAGACCGCCGCCGTGCTGACCCTCAAGGCCGAGCTGGCCGAAAGGCCCGCCCGCTTCCGCAACCCGCGGATCGAGACCGACGGCTTCATCGCCGCCACCGGCTTCGCCCGACCCGCCGAGGCCGCCTTCGCCCAGGCCCTCGAGGACCTCATCCACTGGATGGTCGACGCGTTCGGCTTCACCCCCACCGCCGCCCACATGCTGCTCGCCCAGGTCCTCGAGGCCCGCGTCACCCAGTTCGTCAACCCGCTGTTCAGCTACCTCTGCAAGGTCCGGCGGGAGTACCTCCTGCCGGGGTGAGCACTGTAGCGCGGCTGGCCTTTCGGCGCTGCTGGTCCCCGGCCGCCGACTCGGAATGCGGGCGATTTGTCTGCCCCCGCCGCGACGGAGGCGATACACTGGGCCGTCCGCTGGGACCTCTCCTATGGCCGAGCATGAGAAGTTCCGTTACCACGACCTTTCCGAGCTGACCGCCGCCGTTGAGGCGCTGGGGGTGGACCTCCCGGCCGCCGAGGACGTCTCCGTCCTGTTTGAGCCGGCCCGGCTGGGTCGGCGGGAGCTTTCGAACCGCCTGGCGGTGCACCCGATGGAGGGCTGCGACGCCACGGCCGACGGCGGGCCGGGCGACCTGACGTTTCGCCGGTACGAGCGGTGGGGGGCCGGGGGCGCCGGGCTGATCTGGTTCGAGGCCACCGCCGTCGTGCCCCGGGGGCGGGCCAACCCGCGACAGCTCCACCTGCACGAGGGCACGGTCGAGGCGTTCGGCGAGCTGGTCCGGCGGACGCGGGCGGCCGCCAAGGGCCGCGGCGTCGACCCGGTGCTGATACTCCAGTTGACGCACTCGGGGCGGTACAGCCGCCCGGAGGGCAGGCCGGCGGCCGTCATCGCCCATCATTCGGCCGCGCTCGACGGCCCCTCCGGCCTCGCGCCGGATCACCCCCTCATCGCCGACGCCGAGCTTGACGACCTCCAGGCCGACTACCTCCGCGCCGCCGAGCTGGCCGCCCAGGCAGGCTTCGACGGCGTCGACATCAAGGCCTGTCACCGATACCTCGTCAACGAGCTGCTCGCCTCGCACGCGCGGCCGGCCGGCCGCTACGGCGGCGACTATGAAGGACGCACGCGGCTGCTGCGCGAGGTGGCGGCCAGGCTGTGTGCGGGCGTGGGCGACCGGATCGAGGTGGTGACCCGGCTGAACGTGTACGACGGGATTGCGTATCCGTACGGCTGGGGGGTGGCGCGGGAGAGTTCCGGGGAGGCGCGCGAACCCGACCTGGCCG